>JAZNTT010000078.1:0-5544 GCA_045591885.1 Eubacteriales bacterium
AAGAAAGGAAAAAAAGATGACACAGAATCAAACCTACGACGAAAACCAAATACAAGTCCTTGAAGGACTTGAGGCGGTAAGAAAGAGACCGGGTATGTATATCGGTACGACGTCTATTCGCGGACTGCACCATCTCGTTTACGAGATCGTCGATAACAGTATCGACGAGGCACTCGCGGGTGAATGTACCGACATCATAATCACGCTCCATAGTGACGGAAGTGCGTCGGTTCAGGATAACGGACGAGGAATCCCCTCCGCTATCCACCATAAGATGGGAATCCCGACTCCCGAGGTCGTATTTACGATCCTCCACGCAGGCGGTAAGTTCGGCGGCGGCGGATATAACATCTCGGGCGGTCTGCACGGCGTCGGTGCGTCGGTCGTTAACGCTCTTTCCGAGTGGCTGACTTACGAGGACTGCTATAACGGTGAAGCGTTTACCGGCTCGTTTAAGAGAGGTAAGACGGACAAGCCGTTTGAAAAGATCGGTCCGACGTCAAAACGCGGTCTTTACGTTCGCTTCATGCCCGATTCCGAGATATTTGAAGAAACTGTGTTTGAATACGATACGCTTCTCAACCGTATGAGAGAGCAGGCGTTCCTCAATCCCGGTATCAGAATAGTTATGCGCGACGAGCGCGGCGAGGAGACCCGTGAGGACGTTCTCCACTACGAGGGCGGTATCAAGAGCTTTGTCGAGCATATAAACAAGCAGAAGCACAGCGAGACCGTCGGTGACGAGGTCATCTACATGAAGGTCCAGAAGGGCTTCCAGTCCGCAGAGGTCGCGCTTCAGTATACTACGAAATACGACGAGACGATGATGTCGTTTGCAAACAACATCATTACTCCCGAGGGCGGTACTCATGAGGCGGGCTTCAAGGCAGCTCTTACCGACGTTGTAAACGAGTTCGGACGCCGTCATAACTTCCTTAAGGGCGACGATAAGCTCACGGGTGAGGACGTCCGTGAGGGACTTACCGTAATCATCAGCGTCAAGCTCAAGGACGCGCAGTTCGAGGGTCAGACGAAGGGTAAGCTCGGTAACTCCGAGATGCGTTCCTTTGTACGTCAGCTCGTTGTTGAAAAGCTCTCCGAGTATTTTGAAGAGCATCCTGCGATAACGAAGCTCATTCTCGATAAGGCAACCTCTGCCGCACACGCACGTGAAGCGGCTCGTAAGGCGCGTGAAACGGCTCGTAAGGGCGTTCTTGACAAGGGCTCGGCACTTCCCGGTAAGCTCGCAGACTGTCAGGAAAAGGATGCAGAGCATACTGAGCTGTATCTCGTCGAGGGAGACTCCGCAGGCGGTTCGGCTAAGACCGGACGTGACCCCCGCTTCCAGGCGATCCTTCCTCTCCGCGGTAAGGTTCTTAACGTTGAAAAGACAAGACGCGATAAGGTTTATGCTAACCAGTCGCTTATCCCGATAATTCAGGCGCTCGGCTGCGGAATCGGTGAGGAATTTAACCCTGAAAAGCTCCGCTACGGCAAGATAATAATCATGGCCGATGCCGATGTCGACGGTTCGCATATCAGAATACTTATTCTTACGTTCCTCTTCCGTCATATGAGAAAGCTCATTGAGGACGGACACGTGTATCTTGCACAGCCGCCGCTTTATAAGGTCTACCGTAAGAGCGGTAAGGGTGAGGAGCTTTACGCATTCTCCGATGAGGAAAGAGACGTTTGTATTGAAAAGCTCGGCGGTGGGGCGAATATCCGCGCCGACCGCTACAAAGGTCTTGGTGAGATGAACCCCGAACAGCTCTGGGAGACCACGATGGACCCCGAGAGAAGAACGCTTCTCCGTGTTACTATGGAAGACGCAATGGCGTGCGACGCGATGTTCTCGCTCCTCATGGGCGACGCGGTCGAGCCGAGACGTGAGTTCATCGAGCAGAACGCAAGATATGCGGAGAATTTGGATATTTGATATAACATTACAAATTTTAGCCACACCGTAGGGCGGGGGCTTGCTCCCGCCGTTACAAATAAAACCGATACCTACGCAAATATTCATTTATTCACAACCCAAAAAACAAAATTGTGGAAAAATAAAAAAGTTTTCCACAATATGACCGATTCTGTGGAAAACTTTTAAGCAACACCCGACAAAACAGTGCGTAAAGCCGATATTTTGACGCTTTACAACACGAAAAGACAGAAATTTCTGTTGATAAAACTGTGGATAACCCTGAAAAATGTGCAAAACTTTTCCACAGTAAAGTGAATTTTCCACGCATAAAAGGCAAAAAAATGAAAACGGCGACGGTTTTCCACAACCGATACCGCAATTTCAGAGCCGACGCAAAAGTTTTCCACAGGGGAAAACCTGTGGAAAACTATGAAGAGAAAAGGAAAGAAAAAAATGAGCAAGCATGAAGAACAAAAGCCGATTATCTATCCCGACCAGAAGATAGTTGACATTGAAATGGAAAAAGAGGTCAAGACCTCCTTTATCCAGTACTCGATGAGCGTAATCATCTCCCGTGCGCTTCCCGACGTCCGTGACGGTATGAAGCCCGGACAGAGAAGAATCCTTTACGCTATGCACGAGGACAACCTCACACACGACAATCCATTCCGTAAGAGTGCGACGACCGTCGGTAACGTTCTCGGACGTTATCATCCGCACGGTGACTCCGCCGTTTACGGAACGATGGTAAGAATGGCGCAGAGCTTCTCCTACCGTTACCCGCTTGTTGAAGGTAAGGGTAACTACGGTTCGATAGACGGTGACCCGCCTGCAGCTTACCGTTATACCGAAGCGCGCCTTTCACGTCTGAGTGACGAAATGATGCGTGACCTCGGCAAGAACGTCGTTAAGATGAACAAGAACTTCGATAATACCCGTGACGAGCCGGACGTGCTTCCTTCACGTTTCCCGAACTTCCTTGTCAACGGCGCTGTCGGAATTGCCGTCGGTATGGCGACGAATGTTCCGCCTCACAACCTCGGAGAGGTCGTTGATGCGACTGTATTCCGTATGGAAAACCCCGACTGTACCGTTCCCCAGCTTATGGACTACATCAAGGGTCCCGACTTCCCGACTGCCGCAACCGTTTACGGTGTAAACGGAATCCTTGAGGCATACACGACGGGTAAGGGACGTGTTATGGTCCGCGCAAAGGCAGATATTGACGAGGAAAAGCGTACTATCACGATCACCGAGATACCTTATATGGTCAATAAGAGTATGCTCGTTGAGGCGATGTCTGACCTTGTACGCAATAAGCGTATCGAGGGAATAACAGACATCCGCGACCTGTCATCTAAGCACGGCATTAAGATCGTTGTCGATTACCGTCGTGACGCAAACGGACAGATAATACTTAATCAGCTTTATAAATATTCGCAGCTTCAGGATACCTGCTCTATAAATATGCTCGCGATAGTAAACGGCGAGCCGAAGATCCTTTCGCTTCCTGCTATCCTTGACGAGTACATCAAACATCAGGAGAACGTCATCCGTAACAGAACGGTCTACGACCTCGCAAAAGCGAAGGCAAGAGCGCATATTCTTGAGGGTTACATTATCGCAACCGATAATATCGACGAGATAATCGAGATAATGAAGACCTCCGAGAGCATTCCTGCCGCTAAGGAAACGCTTTGTGAACGCTTCGGTCTTACCGATATTCAGGCGCAGGCGATAGTTGAAATGACCCTCGGTAAGCTCACGGGTCTTGAAAGACAAAAGGTTGAGGACGAGCTGACGAAGCTTGTAGCTCTTATTGCCGATCTTGAAGATATACTCGCTAACGACTGGCGTATAAGAGAGATCATCAAGAACGACCTTCTTGATATTAAGAACCGTTATTCCGATGCACGCCGTACCGACATCGTTCCTGCAGAGCAGGAGATCGTCTACGAAGACCTCATTGAGCGTCATACCTGCGTAATTACCCTCACGAAGGACGGATACATCAAGCGTATCCCGTCCGATACCTACTCTGCACAGAGACGAGGCGGTAAGGGTATAATCGGCATGACGACGAAGGAAGAGGACGTTGTCGACCAGATGGTCGCAGTCAACTCCCATTCGCACCTGCTTATGTTCACAACGTCGGGTAAGATCCACGTAAGAAAAGCGTATCTTATCCCCGAGAGTTCGCGTACCGCAAAGGGAACGGCGGCTGTCAATATCATCGAGCTTGAAAAGGACGAGAAGATCACAGCGCTCGTGTCCGTTGATAGCTTCGAGGGCGAAAACTGCCTGACATTCGTTACCAAGAACGGTATCGTTAAGCGCACACCTATCTCCGAGTTCGCTTATCAGAGAAAGGGCGGTAAGCGCGCGATCACCCTCGACGAGGACGATGAGCTTATCTACGTTCGCCTTACAAACGACGAGGACGAATTGTTCCTCGCGACCGCGCGGGGTAATGCAGTAAGATTTGCCATTAATTCTATCACCCCGACGGGCAGAAGCGCACGCGGCGTTATCGGTATCCGTCCCGGTGAAGATGATTACGTTGCCGGCGTAACTGTGGTTGACGAGAGCAAGATGCTCCTCACCATCACCGAAAACGGCTTTGGTAAAAGATGTGACTTTGCCGAGTTCGCCGCACACCACCGCGGCGGTAAGGGTATGAGATGCCATAACATTACCGATAAGACCGGTAAGCTCGCTTGCATCGCGGCGGTCGACGAGACCGACGATATCCTCCTCATCACCGACGAGGGAATCGTCATTCGTACCCGTGTCAGCGAAATTTCGATCTACGGACGTACCGCATCCGGTGTCATCGTAATGCGAACAGATGCTAAAATCTGTAACTTCGCAGTTGTCGCAGAGGAAGAAGAGGAAGAGGAAACCGAATCCGATACCGAAGCAGTTGAGGTTGAAATAGAAGAATAAAAACTAAAGGAAGCAAGAAATTCTTGCTTCCTTTTACATTGTAATATTGCAAACGCAGTGTCTATGTATTTATATTAAGATACTTTGGTATAAAAGTTATAGTACCAAGCACTCTTTAATTCACCATTAGAATGGCGCTTAATAGTATAGGAAAGCTCACTACCTTTTTCGTTATTCCACGAGTTATAAGTCCATCCAGACTTTTTTTGATTTGGCTCAAGTACTATTATCCCATCGCTTCCTAAGCTCCACCGTCCTGTTACAGTTTCAATTTCTGACGGAACATCATTGCCTGTTGGTACAATTTCAAAACTTCCATCATCTCTAATAGCAATCCTGCACGTAGCTTCTTTAGTTATCCAGTTACCATACTTATAATCGTTTCCGTATACACCATATTTATAATAAATCACCTTGCCCGTCCATTCACCAACGAAGTCAGCTTCTGTTACTTTGTTATCACAAGCGCCAAGAGATAAGAGCATTACCGCGCAAAGTGTTATACAGAAAATTACTTTAAATATTCTTTTCATTTTATTTCTCCTTATTTTTAAATATTGGTGGTACTGCGTCCTTGGGAATATGCCAAGGACTTCCTTTTTTGTCCTGCGTAGCACCGTCAATTTTTCCGTTTCTGCACCATTTTTGAATGGTTGCTTGCGGAACTCCCCATAATG
>JAZNTT010000079.1:0-9697 GCA_045591885.1 Eubacteriales bacterium
CGGTCTATGGCGATAAGCCTTCCGTTTTGATTCAATCGGCTCGCGATAGCGTAGCTGTGACCGCCGCCGCCTGCCGTACAGTCTACATAGAGACCGTCGGGCTTTATGTTCAGTCCGTCAATGCATTCGTTAAGCATCACGGAGTAGTGTTCAAAGTTAACAGCCATATCAGAAACCGAGCTTGATGAGCAGATCTGTGATATCTGCTGTGTTTTCGGAATTGCTTTCGCTTATCCAGCATTCCTCGTCCCAAATCTCAATGTGGTCGCCGACGCCGATTATCTTTACGGCACGTGTAAGACCTGCATATTCGCAAAGGGTAGGGGATATAAGCACGCGTCCCTGACCGTCAACGTTCGTTTCGAATGCGGCAGAGAAGAGGAATCTCTTTATCATTCTCGTTTCGGTCTGCGGAAGTGTTTCGAGCTTTGCGGTGAAATCCTCCCAACGATCCATCGGGTAAAGGGAAATGCACTTATCAACGTTCTTTGTCATTACAACGGTATCGCCAAGCTCTTCACGAAGACGCGAGGGAAGACTAACGCGCTTCTTGCTGTCTAAATTGTGGCTGTATTCTCCGCAGAACATACGCGTTTCCTCCTTGCTTGACGTTTTTATGGGAAGTTGCGGTCATATCGTGGACTATTCAACCACTTTGACCCACTTTTCACCACTTATGCTACAATTATATACTCTACATCACTGTTTTGCAATAGAAAACGCCACTATTTTGATGACAAAATTCATTATTTTGCAAGCAAAAGAACAAATTTTCGACAATATCCGCCAAAAAACAGAACAATAACCGAACGCTCAGCTTTTGGACGTGGGCGCTCGGTTATTTCTATTAAAGTATGTGCTTGAAATTGCCGAAATTTATTGACAAAAAGAAGATTTTGTGATATATTTGTGTTGAAAATTGCTGTTTGGAAGGAGAACGCTAAAATGGAAGACGGAAGAACGGTAAATCACTCAAATGTTGAAACACTGCTTGAAACACACATGCTCTCACACAGAACGGTCCCGTTTGTGTTTCATACAGACTGTGTAGTTGTTTCCCCTCCGCATTATGCTAACAAACATAAGGAGCTTGAGATCCTTATGTGCATCTCCGGATCGGGTACGGTATATTCAGATATGAAGCCGATTAAGCTTGTACCGGGTGAAATGGCGGTCATTAATACAAACAGGATACATTATTCAACAACTGAAAGTGAATTTCGTTATCATTGTTTGATTATCGACAATGAATTTTTGTGCTCTATTGGGATTGATACTGACAAGGTTTGTTTTGAAGACAAGATCGTATCGCCGTTCTTTGAAGAGCTTTTTGGCAAGATAAATACAGAGTGGCATCGTGACGATAAATTCAGGAGTGTCATTATTAAGTCGATCATAACTGAGCTTTTCGTTGATATGTGCCGTAATCATATTGTAAAGGGTACTACTAACGAAAGAGAAAGCAAGACGCTTAAGAAGATAAAATATTCGATAAATTATATTAAACAGAACTTCCGGCGCGATCTGTCACTCGACGAGGTTTCCGATGCGGCGGGACTGTCACGCTATCATTTCTGCCGCGAGTTCCGAAAGGCGACGGGACTTACTCCCGTTGAGTTTATCAATAGAACAAGATGCGAATTGGCAAAGGAGCTTCTCGAATCGAAGAAGTATACTATTTCCGAAATCAGTGACATGAGCGGCTTTATGACTTCCGCGCATTTCTCTAAAACGTTTAAGACCTTTTTCGGCGCACATCCCTCGGAGATTTTGAAGAAGGCAAAGCGAACTAAGGAGAGTGACACCTTGAAGCATAGGTTCATATACAACTCCTCAAAGGATCCGTTTTATAACCTCGCTCTCGAGGAGTGGCTTATGAAGAACTGCGACGAGGACGTATTTATTCTTTGGCAGAACAGTCCGACTGTCGTTATCGGACGCTATCAGAACGTGTATGCTGAAGTAAATATTCCTTATGCCGAGAAAAACGGCATTTCAGTCGTAAGAAGAATGAGCGGCGGCGGTGCGGTTTATCACGATAGCGGAAACGTTAATTTTACCTTTATAGTAAAGGACGATGGAGACGGCATTGATTTTGCACGATTCCTTTCGCCTATAAAGGATGCTCTTGCATCGCTTGGAATTGAAACCGAGCTTTCGGGAAGAAACGATCTGCTTATGGGCGGAAAGAAGATCTCAGGAAGCGCGCAGTGCCGTAAATACGGTAAGGTGCTTCATCACGGAACTCTGCTTGTTGACGTTGACGTTGACAGGCTTTCTTCGGTGCTTAACGTGAGCGCAGAAAAGCTGATAAGCAAGGGGATAAGCAGCGTAAAAAGCCGTGTGACGAATATTAAGGACGTTCATCCTGACGTTAGCGTAAGCGTGATAATCGATACCTTAACGGAAAAGCTTTGGGGCGCTCGTCTCGATCTTACTGAAAAGGAAAAAACTGAGATCAAGCTCCTTGCCGGTGAAAAATACTCCTCATGGGAATACGTTTACGGAAGCTCAAAGGCGCTTTCAAAAACTGTTAAAAATCGTTATGACGGAGGTAGTATTGAGATCTCGTTTGATTCTGAAAACGGCGTTATAATGGATGCAAGAATTAACGGCGATTTCTTTGCTGACGGTGAGGTCGCCTTGATTGAAAAAGCACTTATTGGATGTCGGTTATCAACGGGCGAACTGATTACTGCTCTTGAAAACACAGATTGTAAGATTCACGGAATTACTTCCGATCAAATAGCGGAAACTCTTTTAAAATAGAAAATGACAGGCGTTTGCCTGTCATTTTTTAAATTTTGAGAATTGCACTGGCAACGCCGAAATAGACGAGAAGGGAAAGCGCATCGACTATCGTAGTTATAAAAGGGCTTGCCATAACCGCAGGGTCAAGACCGAGCTTACCTGCAAGCAGTGGCAGAGAGCAACCTATCAGCTTCGCTATGAATATCGTGAACGCCATGGTCAAAGCTACCACGAGTGAAACTGTTACGGTAATCCCGCTTCCGAGAAGGAGATTGTCGATAAGAAGGATCTTTATAAACGTTGCTATCGCCACAGCTCCGCCGCAGAGAAGCGATACGCGGAATTCCTTGAAGAGTATTCTGAAAACATCTGAATATCCAAGCTCGCTGAGGGACAGTCCGCGAATGACTGTGACAGATGCCTGGCTTCCTGCGTTACCTCCGGTACCCATTATCATTGGTATGAACGCGGTAAGAGCAACTTGCGCTGCGAGCGCGTTTTCAAAGGACGAAATGATTATTCCCGTAAAGGTTGCTGAGAGCATGAGTATCATAAGCCACGGTATACGGGTGAGGAATATCTTAAAGGGCGACGTTTTGATGTAAGGACGGTCTGTCGGTGTGATTGCCGACATCTTTGCGATATCCTCTTCGTCCTCTTCGCTGATGACGTCAACGGCATCGTCGATAGTTATGATATCGACAAGACGGTTTTCGTTGTCAACTACGGGGAGAGCAAGAAAATCGTACTTCATCAGAAGCGTAGCGGCGGCTTCTCTGTCTTCCGAAGTGTTTACCGCTATTACGTTCGGATTCATTATATCGCCAATTTTAGCATCTTTATCTGATAAAATCAGCGTGTATACCGAAACGACTCCGAGAAGCTTTTTGTTTTCGGTCACGTAGCACGTGTATATGCTTTCGCTTTCAGTTCCCGTTTTACGAAGATGTGCAAACGCTTCTTCGACGGTCATGCTCGGACGCAGGCTGACGAACTCGATCGTCATTATGCTTCCCGCAGTATCACCCGAGTAGGAGAGAAGCTGATTTATCGCCTTACGGCTATCGGAATTTGAGTTTTTGAGGATACGCGTGACGACGTTTGCCGGCATTTCCTCGATGATGTCGACAGTATCGTCGATATAAAGCTCGTCAAGAACCGACTGAAGCTCCTTATCGGTAAAGGAATTGATTAGCGCCTCCTGCGTGTCGGGATCCATTTCGACGAACACCTCCGCCGCAAGCTCCTTTGGAAGCAAACGGAAGATGAGTCGGTGCTGTTCTTCGTCAATCATATCGAACAGCGATGCTATGTCTGCAGGCTCTGCGGTTTTCAGCAGACGTCCGAGCTCGCCGATTTTCTTTCCCTCGTACAGACCCAGAGCAAGCTCAAGGTCGAGAATATTGTTTTCCATTTCGGTACGTTCCTTTCTTTTTGTGGGTATAGGGTTTGATAAGGTAGTACCGACGAAATAAAAAGTGCGCAGGCAATTCTGCGCACGAAGTTATGCTTAAATAACTGTTAAGTGAGCAAAAATGCATCTGATATTACACTGATTACACCCGTCGGGATTACTGCCTGTGTCCATTAATGCTCACCTCACTTTTAGTTTCTTTTTACAGTATATCACTTTATCTATTCTTCGTAAAGAGGGAATTTTAAAAAATAATTCGTTTTTTGTTACTTTTTTGTTTTTTTCTTGAAATGGTCTATTATATATGATATACTTTACTGTGAAAATTGTTGATGGGAGATTACCGTGTTTTCTAAGATTAAAAATTGGTTCAATAATTACTGGTATTACTATAAATGGGGCGTTATTATTGTCGGAGCTATTATTGCTATTCTTGCAATATGCTTTGTGCAGTGCGCGACACAGGAAAAATATGACATTAAAATAATGTATACCGGTCCTCATATATTCGAGGTCAATGAAAAGGATTCGCTTTCAAGCGCCTTTGAGCAGATAATGAATGATTACAACGGTGACGGAAAGACCGTTGCCGATATAATGGACATTACCGCCTTTACCGACGATCAAATAAGAGAAGCGGCCGGCGAAAACCATGATGATGAAATGCTTATAAAGTACGCGCCGTATACTGTTGATCGCGTTCGGCAGAATTTTACCGGTGCAATATCAGGTGACGGCTACGTTTGTCTTATTGATAAATACTGGTACGATATTTTGAAAGGAAATAACGCTCTCGTTCCTCTTTCTGAGGTTCTTGGATACACCCCCGATAATTCTATCGACGAATACTCTGTATATTTGCGAGATCTCGAATTCTATAAGTTCTTTACCGATTCCGTCGGCAAGCTTCCCGAGGACACGATAGTTTGCTTCAGAGTCATGCCGACTACTTCATCAATTATCGGTCGCAAAGAAGCAAAGAAAATGTATAGCTATTCAAAGGATCTTTTCAAAGCGATGCTTGAATTTAACCCCGAGGGTTAATTCAGACCGTAATAGGTAAGAATCCCGTTGTACATTCCTTGTGCAAACAGGTCGGGCCGTTCGCTCATGAGTGCGGCGTCGCTCGGATTAGTTATAAATCCAAGCTCGATAAGCACGGCCGGCATTCTTGTTTTCCGCAATACATAAAGAGACGGGCGGACAAACATTCCGCGGCTTTGCAAGCCTGTCGACTCTGTCAATCCCGCCAATATATCCTCGCCGAGAGCAAATCCGGGGGAGCTTTGCGAGTAGGCGTAACCCTCGTTTCCGCTTGCGCTTTCTATGTTCGACGCGTTTGCGTGGATACTGATAAACGCGTCTGCGCCCCAGTTGTTCGCCGCATCGGTGCGTGCCTTTAAGCTCGTTCCGATGCTTGTTCCGAGTATCTCGTCGGGCGAATTGCGAGACAGACGAACCTCAAAATTCGGGTTTGCGCGAAGCAGGTCGGCAAGCTGAACGCCTACCTCGTAGGTTATGTCCTGCTCAAATAGACCGTTACCCTCGGCACCTGCATTCGGGTTGCGCGGATTGTGTCCCTGATCTATAAAAATTTTTATTGCCATTACGTTCCTCCGTTTAGGTTTTATCACAGTATATGCGCCCGAATACGGAGTGACAAAGAAAGGCGCTCAATGGAATTTAACAAAATTAGACATATTTTAAGCTGCACACGACGTGCCGTCGAAAAATACAATATGATAGAAGATGGCGACCGCATTGCCGTAGGTCTATCCGGCGGTAAGGACTCGCTTGCGCTTTTCTGCGCTCTTAAGAATCTGCAAATGTTCTATCCTAAGAGGTTTGAGCTTGTCGGAATATCGCTCAATATGGGCTTTGAGGGAATGGATTTTTCGCCGCTTGAAAAGTTCGTGCGCGATTGCGAGTGTGAGTTTAAGCTCGTCGATACACAGCTTGCTAACGTAATATTCAATTACCGTAACGAGAGCAATCCATGCTCGCTCTGCGCTAAAATGCGCCGCGGTATCCTTCACGATACGGCAAAGGAGCTTGGCTGTAACAAGCTTGCGCTCGGTCATCATTACGATGACGTTGTCGAGACCTTCATGCTAAATCTTCTGCACGAGGGGCGTCTCGGTGCGTTTTTGCCGGTAACGTATCTTTCGCGCAAGGATCTTACGCTCATTCGTCCTATGATATACGTTGAGGAAAAGGACGTCCGATATTTTATGGGCAAAAACGATCTGCCTCTTGTTAAAAACCTTTGCCCCGAGGACGGACATACCGAAAGGGAAAGGGTCAAGAAAATGATTTCCGGGCTTGATAAGGAATATAAGGGCTTGAAGCACCGACTTTTTACCGCTGTCGAGCGCGGCGGACTTTTTGAGCAAACGGAAGAGAGATAAAACATAAACAAAACAGGACGGAGAAGCTTCTCTGTCCTGTAATTTTTATATTTCGTCAAGCTCCTTCATGAAGAAAGCAAACGATGCGTCTGACGGCATCGAGAACGAGCCGCGAGGCGAAAGGGAAACGTTCGTTACACGCGGTCCGTCCGGAACGCATGAGCGCTTGAATTGAGAGATGAAGAAACGGCGGATAAAGGTCTTAAGCCACTTAAGGACTGTTTCGGGGCGGTATTCGTCCTTGAATACATCTACCGAAAGCGCGTAGATTTGCTTAGGTGAGCGATGCTCCTTTATGAAATGATAAAGGAAGAAATCGTGAAGCTCGTACGGACCGACGAGATCCTCTGTCTTCTGCGCTATCTTTCCGTCATTGTCTGCGGGAAGAAGCTCGGGGGAGACAGGGGTTCCGATTACGTCGATGAGTATATCGGAAATAGTACCGCCGAGGCGTCTTGCCTCGTAATCAACGAGCGCGCGGACGAGCGTTTTGGTTATGGATGCGTTAAGACCGTACATCGACATGTGGTCGCCGTTGTATGTCGCCCAGCCGAGAGCAAGCTCCGACATATCGCCTGTACCGATAACGAGACCGTTATATCTGTTTGAAAGATCCATAAGGATCTGAGTGCGCTCTCTTGCCTGCGAGTTTTCGTATGTCACGTCGGTGACAGACGGATCGTGTCCGATGTCCTCAAAATGCTGAAGAACTGCTTTTCCTATGTTGATCTCTCGAATGTCAACACCGAACTCCTCACACATCTTTATTGCGTTGCCCTTTGTGCGTTTCGTAGTGCCGAAGCAGGGCATGGTAACGCAGATAATGTCCTTTCTGTCCTTACCCATAAGGTCAAAGGCACGAACGGTCGCAAGAAGTGCGAGCGTGCTGTCAAGACCGCCCGAAATTCCGAGTACCGCAGTTTTTGCGTGTGCCGCGGCCATGCGCTTTATTAGACCGTATGACTGAATTTTGAGGCAGTTTTCAAAATAATCGTCGCTTATGCCATCGGGTATGAATGGGTTTTTATCGATATTCTCTAACGATGACGGTTTCTCAATATTTTTGCCCTTTGTTACGGTAGGCTCAAACTCGGCATAAAGTATAACGCCATTGGTAAGCGCTTTATGCTCGGCGATTATTTCTCCGTTTTTAACTGCAACGGAATAATCTGCAAATACAGTATCGGTTGTAGATTCCGTGGGTGACGCTCCGTCAGAAAGGACTGTAAGTCCGAGAAGCTCGGATAGATACTTGACCTGTGACTTTTTCTCACTTTCAAAGGTTGCAGTCATTGCCGAAGCGTACGGGTTTATTATAACCGTCGCGCCGGCTTTTTTCAGCTCACGGCAATAATCGGTATCAAGAATATCATCACCGACAGCAACACCGTATACAGCATTATCGGTTTCAAATACAGTTGCAGGATCGTTGTCAGAGGTGAATATTCGCTTTTCTGCATACGAAAGATTCTTTTTAGGGGCAAATCCGAGAAGCTCGCCTTTGTTAACAACAGCAACGCAGTCGTAGAGCGAGCCGTCAACATTGATTGGCAGACCGACAAATGCGGTTGTCAATGAGTCGAACGTTGCTTGTGCTATCTCATTAAGAGCGTCTGCCCAAACGTCTGTCAGCTTACTGTTTAAGAAAAGGTCGCCGCATGAATATCCCGTAACCGATAGCTCAGGTAATACTACCGCATTTGCGCCGTTTTCGGCGCTTTCTTTAATTATATCGGTTATCGTTTTAATGTTGGTGCCAACATCTGCAACAGAAATTTCATTTGCCGCAAGCGCGACTTTAATTACTTTTTTCATTTCATTTCCTCGTCAGCGTACGCTGAAAAGAATATCTCCGTAGGTTGGGAACGGCCAGTAGCTTTCTGCCGTTAAGGTTTCTGCTTCGTCGCAGATACGGCGAAGCTCAGTCATCTTCGGGATCACGGAACCAAGATAGAAATCTGCACATTCTGCGTGATCGGCTATTGCGTTTGCCTTTGCAGTCAGTGCGTCAAGCTCCTTGACGGCGGTGTTAGCCTTTGAAACGAGCGATGAAAGGGAAGTGATGATCTCTTCCTCGGCATCAGTAAGTGCGTCCGGTACTGCTGTCTTTACGTTGATAACCGTCTTTGAAACGTCCTTAACATAGGAAATCACTGCAGGAATTATCTCTTTTCTTGCCATGTCTATCATAGTAAGGGCTTCAATATTGATAAGCTTACAGTAACTTTCGAGCATTATCTCCTTGCGGGAACGAAGCTCTGTTTCCGAGAAAATCTTGTTCTCGGAGAAAAGTGTAACGTTCTTTTCGTCGAGGAAATGAGAAAGTGCTTCGGGGGTATTGCGAAGGTTAGACAAACCTCTCTTTTCAGCTTCCTTTACCCACGATTCGTCGTAGCCGTTACCGTTAAAGAGTATCCTCTTATGAGCACGAACGGTATCACGAATAAGATCGTGTAGTGCTTCCTCGAAGCATTCTGCGTTTTCAAGGCGGTCTGCAAAGCCCTTGAGCGTCTCTGCAACTGCGGTATTGATTACCGTGTTTACGTCCGAAACCGACGCGGCAGAGCCGAGCATACGGAACTCAAACTTATTACCTGTAAATGCAAAAGGCGAGGTGCGGTTTCTGTCCGTCGTGTCCTTTGTGAATTTAGGGAGGATATGTACGCCAACTCGGAGAAGCTCCTTTTCTTTACCGCCATAAGAGGTCTCGCTCTCGATGGCGTTAAGTATCTCGGTAAGCTCGTCACCGAGGAAGAAGGAAACGATTGCGGGAGGTGCTTCGCCTGCGCCGAGACGGTGGTCGTTACCTGCAGTCGCGACAGATATACGGAGAAGCTCCTGATAGTCATCTACCGCTTTGATTATGGCGCTAAGGAAGAGCAGGAACTGCGCATTTTCATATGGGGTTTCGCCCGGCTCGAGAAGATTGATTCCCGTGTCGGTAGAAATCGACCAGTTATTGTGCTTACCGCTTCCGTTTACTCCTGCAAAGGGCTTTTCGTGAAGCAGACATACAAGGCCGTGCTTCTTTGCTATCTTCTGCATAAGCTCCATTGTGAGCTGGTTGTGGTCTGCGGCGATATTTGTTGTTGTAAATATGGGAGCAAGCTCAAACTGAGAAGGA
>JAZNTT010000080.1:0-57825 GCA_045591885.1 Eubacteriales bacterium
CTCACAGAACGACATGGCTACGATCCGACTTGATACTTCATCTTGAAGACAGGGACATCAGCACGCTCAGCGACGGAGAATTCCAGAAGGCATGCATCGCATCCGCCCTTGTAAGACATTCCGGGATCATACTTCTGGACGAACCGACTGCGTTTCTGGATGCTGAAAACAAGGTGTCAGTCCTGCAGACTCTGAAGGCATTGTGCCGACGCCCCGATGCTCCTGCAGTGATATTCTCGACCCATGACATACATGAAGGCCTCAAGGCATGCAACAAGGTCATCGCCCTCGGTGCGGACAAGGTCTTCGACATCGACTTCGGTGCTGACGTTACCATCGTTGAAGAAGCAACCGAACTGCTCGACCGTGTCAAGAACGGCGGCGTTCTCCCGATGATCACCTCCTGTTCGCCCGGTTGGGTCAAGTTCTGCGAGTTCTACTATCCGAACCTCATCGATCACCTTTCTTCCTGCAAGTCTCCTCAGCAGATGGCAGGCGCAGTAATCAAGACATACTACGCTAATAAGATGGGTATTGATCCTAAGGATATCGTATCCGTTTCCGTAATGCCTTGTACCGCTAAGAAGTTCGAGATCGGTCGTCCCGATCAGAGCGCTGCAGGTGTTCCTGACGTTGATATCGCTCTTACGACGAGAGAGCTTGCAAAGATGATCGACCGTGCAGGTCTTAAGTTCACCATGCTTCCCGATGAAGAGTTCGATTCTCCTCTCGGCGAGGATACTGGTGCAGCTGTAATCTTCGGTGCTACCGGTGGTGTTATGGAGGCAGCTCTCCGTACCGCTAACGACTGGCTCACCGGCAAGGACAACCTTGACGTTGATTTCCACGCAGTACGCGGAACTGAGTCCATCAAGGAAGCTACCGTTAATATTAACGGTACTGACATTAAGGTTGCTGTTGCAAGCGGCGCTACCGCAGCTCAGGAAGTTATGGAGAAGATCAAGAACGGCGAAGCTGATTGGACCTTCATCGAGATCATGGGATGTCCCGGCGGCTGTGTAAACGGCGGCGGTCAGCCCATTCAGCCCCAGTATGTTCGTGATACCGTAGACCTCAAGGCAGTTCGTGCTAAGGCGCTCTACGATCAGGATGCAGGCATGGCTCTCCGTAAGTCTCATGAATCTCCCGTTGTTAAGGCACTTTACAGCGAGTGGTACGATGGCTTTGGCGGTCATAAGGCACATCACGACCTCCACACTACTTACGTTAAGAGAACTAAGTAATATAAAAAAGAGAAGCTGTTTTACAGCTTCTCTTTTTTGATAAGTAAAGGCATCGCCAAGCGATGCCTTTAGTATTTTGATTTTAAGCTCTCAACGAGATTCCTATTGCATTAAGCTCAGCGATGATCTTATCAACGCTTGCCTGTACCTCTTCCATCGAAAGAGTTCTTTCGTCAGAGGAGAAGGTGAAGCGAACTGTGATACTCTTCGTTTCGCCGTTGTCGTATATGTCGGTAACGATAACGTCGGTAAGGTTTTCAAGCTCAAGCTTCGTCCAAGCGTTTTCGGCGTCAGAGAAGCGGTTACCAGCGCCCATTACTATCGAAAGGTCGTAATCGATTCCGGGGAACTTGGATGGCTCCTTGTAGGAAAGGGAAGCAACAGTAGCGGTATAGAAATCGTCAAGGTCTATCTCAACACAAGCAACTGCCGCATTCTTATCGATCTTACCGAGTACGGTAGGATGAAGTGTATTGATAACACCACAATCAACTCCGTTTACGGTAATAGAAGCTGTGTTCTTCGGGTGCTGATATGCGTGAACAGGTGCGATCTTAGCGAAGGTCGGCTCGCAGTGCTTGACCTCGGTGCAGAGCGTACGAAGCATCGAAAGAGCCTTCATATAAAGCTCCTTTTCGCTTACGCGCTTGCTGTAAAGAGTGTAGCAAAGAGTGCGTCTTTCGTTGCATTCGCCGTTTTCCTTAAGTCCCTTAACTACACGTGCGATCTCGAAGATACCGAAGGTGTCAGCAAATCCCTTGTTTTCATAAACGAAGGAAAGCAATGTCGGAATCATAGAGTTTCTGACAGTGCCGTTTTCGGGCGTCGGAATGTTAAGGATTCTTACGTTGTTTTCAACGTCAATTCCGAGCTTCTTATATTTCTTACCGTCACACCAAATATAAGAATGAACCTCATGAAGTCCGAAACGCTGAACGAGAATATTCTTGATCGACGCGTCCTCGTCCTTGTTTACAGAACGGCGAACGGGCTTAAGAAGCGATTTTGTTGACGAAATATCGAAGTTATCGTAGCCGTAAACACGGGTGATCTCTTCAATAATGTCTGCCTTGATGGTAACGTCCTTGGTAGCACGCCAAGAGGGAACAGTAACGGTAAATACGCCGTTATCAAGCTTAACACCGAATCCGAGAAGAGTAAGAGTGCTGACAATGCGTTCCTCGGAAATATCAATTCCCGTATATCGGTCAACGTATTTCTTATCGAACGAAAGGATGATCTCGGGATACTTCTGAACGTAAAGATCGGAAAGATTAGATGAAATATATGCGCCCTCGTCAATAGAGGTGAGAAGCTTGACGAATCTCTTGATAGCGGTAAGGGTAAGCTCGGGATCGAGGATCTTTTCGTAACGCATACTTGCGTCGGTACGAAGTCCGAGACGCGAGCTCGACTTTCTTACACAAACGCCATCAAAGTTTGCTGATTCGAGAACGACCGACGAAGTGTCGTCGATGATCTCGGAATCAAGACCGCCCATAATACCTGCAATAGCGACAGGGGTGTCGTTATTGTAGATCATAAGCGTGTTGTCGGTTATCTCTCGTTCAACGTCATCAAGAGTTTTGAAATTAAAGGATTCGCTCGGGGTGCCAACCTTGATTGCGTCGATCTTCTTCGCGTCAAATGCGTGAGTCGGCTGACCGAGCTCAAGCATGATGTAGTTAGAAAGGTCGGCAAGAAGGTTGATTCCTCTCATACCGCAGTAGTACAGACGTATTTGCATAGCAAGGGGGCTTCTGTTCTTGGAAATTCCCGACATTTCAAGGCAGGAATAACGGTATAGTAGGTCCTCTCTCGTCGTCGAAACCGGGATCGTCTTATCGCCGCTGTATATGATCTCGCCGAGGTCAAGGGGCTTGAGCTCCTTGCCGGTAAGAGCCGCAAATTCTCTTGCTATACCGTAGTGCCCCCAGAGGTCGGGACGGTTGGTGAGAGACTTATTGTCTACTTCAAAGATAATGTCGTCAATCGGATAAACGTCCTTGATATCCGTTCCGAGAGGAGCGTCAACGTCGATAGGCATAAGTCCTGTGTGTCCCTCTCCGATACCAAGCTCGTCCGCACCGCAGCACATACCGTAAGAATCGTATCCTGCAATAGTTGCCTTGCCGATCTCGCCCGCGCAAACACGTCCGCCGACAGTCGCAAGAGCGACCTTCTGACCTACCTCTACGTTAGGTGCGCCGCAAACTATGTCAAGGATCTCAGATCCTGTATCGACCTTAAGAAGATGAAGCTTCTTTGAGTTAGGATGATTCTCAACTTCCTTGATCTGCGCGATAATTACTCCGCGCACGTCAGTACCCTTGTAAATTATATCCTCAACTTCAGCAGTAGACAGGGTGAAGCGATGGATAAGCTCTTCAATATTTTCATTAGAAAGATCAACGTATTCCTTGATCCAGTTCATTGATACAAACATCGTTCTTCCTCCCTTACTTATCTGTGAACTGCGAAAGCGCCTTTAAGCTTCCGGAATTGAGCATACGGATGTCCTTGATGCCGTATTTCATCATAGCAAGACGTGTAAGACCGAGACCGAAAGCAAAACCTGTGTACTTTTCGGTGTCGATTCCGCCGTAGGTAAGTACGTTCGGATGAATCATACCGCAGGGGCAAAGCTCGAGCCATCCCGAGTTTTTGCAGGACGGGCAACCCTTACCGTGGCAGATGGTACACTGTATATCAAGCTCAAATCCCGGCTCGACGAAGGGGAAGAATCCGGGACGAAGACGTACTGTAATATCCTGCTTGAATACCTCGGAAAGCATCGTCTTCATGAAGTAGATGAGGTTAGAAATAGAAATGTCCTCGTCGATCATGATTCCTTCAAGCTGGAAGAAGGTGTTTTCGTGGCAAGCGTCGGTAGACTCGTTACGGAAGCAGCGTCCGGGGAATATTGCACGGACCGGCGCGCCGTATTTTCTCATGATATAGTTCTGAGCAGCAGAAGTATGTGTCTTAAGAAGCTGACCGTTATCGAGATAGTAGGTATCCTGCATATCTCTTGCGGGGTGATGCTTCGGGATATTCAGCGCCTCGAAGCAGTGATAGTCGTCAACTATCTCACTGTAATCCTCAACGATAAAGCCCATTGACGAGAAGATGTCCTCGACCTCTCTCTGAATGAGAGTTATCGGATGATAAGAGCCGAGACCGAGGTCGGTAGGAAGCGATTCATCATAAGATTCCGCTTCGTCGATCTTTCTCTGTTCTTCGAGCTTTATAAGCTCTTCTGTCTTAAGCTTAAGCTGTTCCTCAACAAACTGCTTGACCTGATTGATAACCATTCCCGCTTCTTTTTTCTGATCGTTAGGAACGTTCTTAAGGTCGTTCATAAGCGAGGAAACGAGACCCTTTTTGCCCGCGTACTCGATACGAAGTGTATCAATTTCAGCGGTAGTAGTTACTTTTGAAAGTGCTTCCTCAAATTGTGCCTTTAAGGCGTTTGCATTCTCAAGCATATTTTTACCTTTTCTCCGACTGAATTTATTTTATTCTACCCCCGTCGGCAGGGAAGAATTGGGGAAAAAGAAAAACCGCCCCATAGATCATGGGACGGGATTACCCGCGGTACCACCCAAGTTCGGAAAATTTCCGCACTCTCTCGCCTTAATGCGGCGACAACATTCTGCTTAACGCGTTGCTTTTCGCAGAAAAGCTCCACCGCTGAAATTCAGTCCTGAATCGGTAAGACGCTCACAGCCAAGGCGTCTCTCTCTGATACCAAAATAACAGTACCTACTTACACGGCTTCACAGCTATAAATTATTCTACCATTATACTATGAATTTGTCAAGAAGAATTGCGAAAAAACACTATTTTACTTGCAAAAACTAAAGGTTTATGATAGAATAATAGAAGTTTATTTCCGAGGTGTAAAAATGATAAAGAGATTTATATCTTATTACAAGCCACATAAAGCGATATTTATAATGGATATGATCGCGGCGCTTCTGCTTTCTGTTTGTTCTATGGTGTATCCACTTATAACAAACCGTATGCTGAAGAATCCGCAGGTCAAGCCGCTTATTACCTGGGCGATCATTCTTGCGGCGATATATCTTATAAGATGCGGTCTTAACTACTTTGTTGCGTATTACGGACACGTGATGGGCGTTAAGATGCAGGCACAGATGAGACGTGACGTTTTTACACATCTTGAAAAGCTTCCGATAACCTATTTTGACAACAATAAAACTGGAAATATTATGTCTCGAATCGTAAACGACTTGATGGACGTTTCCGAGCTTGCGCACCACGGTCCCGAGGATCTGTTTATTTCCGTAATTATGCTCGTAGGTTCGTTTATAGTAATGGGAAGCATTTATATGCCGCTGACGCTCATAATTTATGCACTTCTGCCGTTTATGTGCTTCTTTGCTTACAAATCCCAGAAATCGATGCGTTCGGCATTTGCCGAGTCTCGCCAAGAGGTCGGAAAGATAAACGCAACTCTTGAAAACAGTATAGCGGGAATCAGAATTTCCAAGGCATACACTAATTCGAAGTTTGAATTTGACAGATTCGAGCGCGACAATAAGGGCTTTGTGAGAGCAAGAAAGCGCGCGTATAAGTCGATGGGAATTTTCCATTCGGGCATGACCCTTTGTATGGACGTCCTCAGAATTGCTATGTATTTAGCGGGTGGCATATTCGTAGCAACGGGCGAAATAGATATAATCGTATTTACAACCTTTTCTCTATACATAACACTCTTTATGTCGCCTATCGAAAAGCTTGTCGGATTTATTGAGCAGTATCAGAACGGTATGACCGGATTCAAGCGCTTTATCGAAATAATCGATGAAAATCCCGAGCAGGATTCACCTGATGCAATCGACCTTGAAGACGTACGCGGCGAGATCGTATTTGATAACGTTTCCTTCGGTTATAACGAATCAAAAACAGTGCTTTCCAATCTTTCATTTAAGCTTGAAGAGGGAAAGACGCTTGCACTTGTTGGTCCGTCAGGCGGCGGCAAGACTACAATATGCCACCTTATACCGCGTTTCTACGAGCTTGAAAGCGGAAATATACTTATCGACGGTAAGAACATTAACGACGTAACCCTTGAATCCCTTCGCCGAAATATCGGTATAGTTTCGCAAGACGTATTCCTCTTTGATTCGACTATATACGAAAATATTGCATACGGCGCGCCCGATGCTACGAAAGAAGAGGTTGAGCGCGCGGCTCGTCTTGCGAATCTGCATGAGTTTGTTGAATCACTGCCCGACGGGTATGAGACGCTCGTCGGTGAACGTGGCGTCAAGCTATCTGGCGGTCAGAAGCAGAGAGTATCAATTGCGCGTGTATTCCTAAAGAATCCGCCCATACTTATTCTTGACGAGGCAACGTCTGCTCTTGATAACGCAACTGAGCTTATGATCCAGCAGAGTCTTGAAAAGCTGTGTGCAGGCAGAACGACAATAGTCGTTGCCCACCGTCTGACAACCATAAAAAACGCTGACGAAATCCTCGTTATAAACGATGAAGGAATCGCCGAGCGAGGTACTCACGATGAGCTACTTGATAAAGAAGGTATATACGCAAATCTCTGGCGCGGAATAACTAAAGTATCATAAGAAAATGACCCGACGTTGTCGGGTCATTTTATATATTCAAATATATCGCTGGGAGCCGTTATAACGGTCTTTCCGAGCGCTTTTAGAGTCGAGTAGCTCTGATGTCCGCCTGTTATCATAAGGCACTTAGCGCCGATGATTTCGGCGCTCTCAGCGTCGTGCTCGGTATCACCGACGTATATAACCTTCTCGCTTTTATGCGTACTCTTCCAGTAACGGGCAAGCTCAAGCTTCGAGGTAGCATATATGTCGTTAAGACCAAAGATCTCGTCAAACTTATCTGTAATGCCAAAGGAATCGATCTGTCCTCGCAGCATATTTTCCTCGGTCATTGATAGTATCGTTTGCTTAACGCCAAGAGAATTAAGCTTATCAACTGTTTCGATGATTCCTTTGCGTAGCGCAGCGTGTGGCATTTTGCTGAGATAAATATCGACCCATTCGTTAGCAAGAACAGAGAAGTCGTATTTGGTAAAGTCAAATCCGACGCGCTCGTAATATCCGATTATCGGAAAACCGAAAACCGAATAATACTTTTCAACGTCACCTATAGGCGGAAGATCATATCGGGTCAGAAGCTCGTCTGCCGATTCTACTGAGATCTTAAGGTCATCAAGTATAGTACCGTTAAAATCCCATATAACCCTGTCAATCATATCTCTTTTCTACCGTCCATAGCGTGAAGAAGAGTCATCTCGTCTGCGTAATCAAGATCTCCACCGACGGGAATTCCTGAAGCGAGTCGCGTTGTAGCGATTCCAAGTGGCTTGAGAAGCTTAGACAGATATATTGCCGTAGTTTCGCCGTCAAGGGTCGGATTTGTTGCGAGAATGACCTCTTTAACACCGCCGTTATTAACTCGGTCAAGAAGGGAAGCGACGTTAATATCGTCGGGACCTCTGCCGTCAATTGGCGAAATAGTACCGCCGAGAACGTGGAAAACGCCCTTGAAGCTGCGCACCTTTTCGATCGCCATAAGCGCCTTTACGTCCTCAACTACGCAAATAATGCTGCAGTCGCGCTCGGGTGAAGAGCAAACGGCGCAAAGATCGCTTGTCGAGAGATTGTGGCAAACAGTGCATTCCTTTATAGCACGCTTCGCTTCAAGAAGTGAATTTGCGAAGCGCTCAAGCTTATCGTTATCCATTTCGGCAACTCCGAAAGCCATGCGTACAGCGCTCTTTCTGCCAACGCCGGGTAGTGAGCGGAGCTGCTCTATGATTATTTCTATCGGCTCAATAAATTCTGCCATATTTATCAGAACATTCCGGGAATAGATACGTTACCGGTAATCTTCGACATTTCGGCGGAGTTTGTATCCTCAACCTTCTTGATCGCCTCGTTAACAGCCGCAACGAGAACGTCGGAAAGGGTCTCAATATCGTCGGGATCAACGATCTCGGGCTTGATGTCGATGGAAAGGATCTCTTTTTTACCGTTGATCTTAACAGTGACTACACCGCCGCCTGCCTTTATCTCGTATTCGCGCTCGTCGAGGTCTGCCTGAAGTGCGGTCATATCGTCCTGCATCTTCTGAACCTGACGCATCATGCTTTGCATATTCTGCGGGCCGCCGCCCATACCCTGAGGAAGTCTTGCTTTCATAATTGTATCCTTTTCTAGTTATTATTAGAACGAATTGAGTGGATCTTCTTCGTCCTTAAGATTCTCGTCAACTGTAATTTCTATTGAGTCAGGAGTTATTCCGTTCAGATCTCCGACAAGGTTGATTCCCGTTGCAATTAACGCTTTAACGTCTGGACGCCCGAGAATATTCGGAGAAAATGAGTTTGAGGTTTTAATAACGATCCTTGTGCCGTCCGTGTAGCCCTTTGACTGTTTTAGCATTTGCGCCGCAAAGTTGTCACTGCGCTCGACGGTCTCGATCACCTCGGCCCAGGAGGAGAGAGCAGAAAGGGAAGCGGAGGCAACCTTTTTAGGCGGCTCTTCTACCTTTTCTATCGGTTTGCTCTCGGGAATCTTCGCTTCTACAGATGATACGGAAAATGAGCCGGAAGCGAGTTTTTCTTCAAGAGATGCAATTCTCGAAAGCAGGGCTTCGGTTGTAACCGAAATTCTGTCGTCCGTGAGTGAAACAAGCGCCATCTCAGCTGTTACGCGCTTGACGGTTATGCTTCTCTGCATTGCGTTGTAGGCATCAGCTAAGCTCTTTATATGATACAGTAGCTTTTCCTTCGTAAAGTGCTCGCAAAGGTCGGACGTTGACTTGTATTCCTCGTCAGTGAGATCGAGATACGCTTTTGCGTCCTTAGTACTTTTAACTACAAGCATATCGCGGTAAAATTCAATGAGCTCGCCAAAGAAAATCGTGAGATCGGCAGATGCGGCTGTTATATCTCCGATAATCTCAAAAATTCTCTGTATGTCTTTTTTGAGCACGGCTGTTACAGCTTCAGCCGACACACCGCGTCCCATAACGCCCGCCGTTTCATTGACGAGCGAAATATTTATGGATTTGCCTTTTCCTGAGCAAAGCTCAAGCAGACTGATCGCGTCACGCATTCCGCCTTGCGAAATTCTGCCTATTAGCTTTGCAGCTTCATGAGTGACAGCAATGTTTTCTTTTGATGCAATGTACTCGAGGCGGGCAGCTATATCGTCTGTCGAGATGCGTTTAAAATCGAATCTCTGACAGCGTGATGTGATCGTCGCCGGAAGCTTCTGAAGCTCTGTTGTTGCGAGAATAAACACAACGTGCTGAGGCGGCTCTTCGAGGGTCTTAAGTAGCGCGTTAAACGCGCCGGAGGATAGCATATGAACCTCGTCGATAATGTAAACGCGTTTCTTTAGCGCGGCAGGAGTATAAACGACCTCTTCGCGAATATCTCTTATATAGTCAACGCCGTTGTTAGACGCGGCATCCATCTCGATTATATCAGTGTCGGCACCGCTTTCAATGAGCGTGCAAGCCTCGCATTTTCCGCAGGGATTACCGTCTATCGGTGACAGACAGTTTACGGCTTTAGCGAGTATTTTTGCACAGGTGGTTTTACCGGTTCCGCGGCTTCCGCAGAATAGATAGGCGTGAGAGGATCTGCCGTTTGCAATCTGGTACTTGAGAACGCTCGTAATATGGTCTTGACCAACTACTGATGCAAAGTCTAACGGACGCCATTTTCTATATAAAGTTGTATGTTCAGACATTGACATCTCCTCCTTAATACCATAAAAGGCAGGGAATATTGGGGGAGACGAATGACATTGTTCAAAGCAGGCAACCTCTCACGCCCTGACCGCAGCTGCTTAATGCTGCTCGGTTCCCCGCCTGACATGGTTCGCAGTCGTCAGTCGCGAAAGACCTGCTTTGAACAACGGCATCCGTCATTTTTACCCAATGAATGCCTGCCCTAAAGTTAATATTATTATAACAGATTTATCTGCTTATTTCAATAGTTTTATTGAATTTTATTGATATTTTTAATGATTTACCGTTAAACTTTTACCTCGAAAGTATTACTGCATCTGGGACAGACTGCACGGTGCTTGCCCTTGATCTTTTTAAGGCGAAGAACCGCCTTGCAGCGTGGACATTTTTTATAAACGTGAGTCTTTCTGTCTCTGTATTTCGATTTTCTGAGAGTTAACTGTGTCTTTAACTTCGTAGAAAACTGAATGTATTTGTAATTCTCGACTTGACGTTTAACCAGATTTCGCGAAAGAGCGCGGAAAAAGATGTAGAATGCAAGAAGCATTATGCATATATTCATAATTAGCGACACCATCGGGGGTACAAACAGGGAAATTATCCACTGACTTACTACGAGAATAATATAGAGAACAAACAGAAAACGTCCCAATTTATCAAAGCCGTTTCTGCCGTACATAAATGAAAATATTTTATCTCTGAAACGCATTATAAATCACCTACCGAGTATATGATAAACCTTTTTTGTGAACGCATATAGATATAATTTTAACCTTTTGGTTAATATAAGATATCTACTTGCTTTTTATGAGGATATGTGCTATGATTTGTATGGGAATAAGGTGATATTATGGAACTGAAAATAATTGCAAGAATTAAGAATGATTTTCCGACAAAATTTGGCCTGCCGCGGCAAAGCGGGCTATCGGGCTTAGCTTCGGAAATTGTTTTTGAAAAGGAATATTCTGTTGATGAAGCGTTTCGCGGAATTACTGATTTTTCACATATAATAGTAATATGGGGATTTTCTGAAACCGAACGCGATAAATGGTCACCGACAGTTCGTCCGCCGCGGCTGGGCGGTAATAAACGAGTTGGTGTGTTCGCTACTCGTTCACCGTTTAGGCCTAATTCAATTGGTCTTACAGTTGTAAAGCTTCTTTCAGTTGAAAAGCGCGATGGCAGGACCGTTATTACGGTTTCGGGCGCTGATATGATGAGTGGTACGCCGGTTTATGATATTAAACCCTATCTTTCATTTGCAGATTCTGTCCCGGATGCCGTATCTGGATTTGCTGATGTTGTAAAAGAACATTCCCTTGAAGTAGTTATAGATAAGGACGATTCTGACGTGCTTGATAAGAAACGCTTCAAGGCGCTCATCGAGATACTTTCTCAAGATCCCCGTCCCTCGTATCAAAATGATCCGAATCGCGTTTACGGCTTCGAATATGCTGACTGTGAAATCAAGTTCACTGTTGACGGTAGGATTCTTTACGTTAAAAGTATAACAAAAAAATCCGAAGCATGAGCTTCGGATTTTTTCGATGTTAAGTTTCCGTAATCAGATGCGTTCCTTAACGCGGGATGCCTTGCCGACTCTATCACGGAGATAGTAGAGCTTAGCACGTCTAACCTTACCTATTCTGGTAACAACTACCTTCTCAACGTTGGGAGAATGAAGAGGGAAGGTTTTCTCTACACCAACACCGTATGCTACGCGGCGAACGGTGAAGGTCTCGGAGATACCGCCGCCATTTTTTGCGATAACGGTTCCTTCGAAAATCTGGGTACGGGTGCGCTCACCCTCGACTATGCGGCAGTAAACCTTAACGTCGTTACCGATGTCGAACTTGGGGGCGTCAGTCTTGAGCTGCTCATTTGTAAAAGCCTTAATAAGATCCATTGTTGGCTCCTCCTTATATTCAGGGTGTTCGTGCAGAGCGTCGCAGAGGACCACCCATAGTTAACAGGAGCATTATAGCATATAATTTGTTGTAATGCAATAGGAAATGCGAAGTTTACATTTTGTTTACAATATCAATTTCCGCTCGAGAAGAACGGGGCAAGGGAAGATGCAACGCTGTGAATAGGCATTGACTGAAGAGTTACCTTCCCGGGGCCGGTGATTACAGTATTAAAGAATCCCTCTCCGCCGAAGAGCTTGTTTTTAAGGCCCTTGACAGTTGTGATATCCATCTGACAAGTTGAGTCCATTTTTGCAAGATATCCTGTATCGACTACTATTTGCTGACCGGGTGCAAGCTCATAGTCAACAGCGTGACCGTCTATCTCGACAAAAGCAATTCCGCGGCCGGAAAGCTTTTGCATTATAAAGCCCTCTCCGCCAAATAGTCCCGCGCCGAATTTTCTCTGAAAATGCACAGAGAGCTGAACGCCCTCGGTTGCAGCAAGAAATGCTCTTTTTTGAACAATTATCGGAAGCTCGGGAGTTATCTCAAGAGCCATAATCGAGCCGGGGAAGCTTGATGCAAATGCAATTGTGCCCTCGCCACCCTGTGCTGTATATCTGTTCTGGAACATAGCCTCTCCAGAAAACATTCTTCCAAATGCCTTACCGAGACCGCCGTTAGACGTTGTTTCCATCATCATATTTGGACTCATCCAGCTCATGCTTCCGCGTTCGGTTATCATGCTTTCACCGTTATCAAGAGTACAGATCACTACCGGAAGCGGGGTTCCTTCAATTTTGTATTTCATAATGTCCTCCAGCAAAATTTGTTACTATTATTTTAACATTTGGTGGTGTTTGTGTCAATAGTTGAGAAAAGCTATTTACAAAATCGTCGGATAATGTTATAATAAGCTATATTTATGCGAAAGGATCAAGTATTATGAAGTGTCCGATATGTGATTATGCAGACAGTAAGGTTATTGATTCCCGCCCGACTGATAATGGCGGTATTCGCAGACGCAGAGAGTGTCTTGCCTGTAAAAATCGTTTCACGACGTATGAGATGTATGAAGTTACTAACACAGCGCCACTCGTTGTTATAAAGAAGGATAATTCACTTCAGCTTTTTGACAGAAACAAAATTTTGACGGGTCTGCTTCAAGCTTGCTATAAGCGACCGGTTACTAATGAGCAGATAAAAAAGATAGTAGATGATATTGAAGATGAGCTTAAAAATACGCTCAAAACCGAGTTCCGCTCGGCGGACATTGGCAAGCTGGTTATGTTAAAGCTCAAGGAGCTTGATGAGGTTTCATACGTTCGCTTTGCTTCAGTTTACCGCGAATTTAAAGATGTTGAGACCTTTATGGACGAATTAAATCATCTCAAGAGCGAAAAAACGGAATAAAAAATGACCTGCATATCAATCAAGATGCAGGTCATTTTTTATTCAGCGCAGATATCGCAAATTATGTTTAGAGCCTTGAGTAGTAGATCATCGGGGATATTTAGTGCAGGGAGGAGACGAATCTTGTTCTTCGCAGTAAGGCAGAGAACTCCTCGATCAATGCACATCTTGACAATATCGGAAGCCTTCTTTTCGGTTTCAATGCCGATCATAAGACCCATTCCACTTACAGAAATGATACCTTTCTTCCCCGAAAGAGTATCTCTAACAAGCCGATTCTTCCTCTTTACTTCGTTTAGCAGTCCGTCATCGATTCGTGACACCACCGATAGCGCGCCGGCAGCACAAACAGGATTTCCGCCGTAGGTAGATCCGTGGTCTCCGAAGCCAAGTACATTTTGGACTTTTTCTCCGAGTATAGCGGCACCAATAGGAAGACCTCCGCCAAGGCCCTTTGCGGTTGTTACAATGTCGGGCTTGATTTCGTAATTCATATAAGCATAGAATTTGCCGCTTCTGCCGTTGCCCGTCTGCACCTCGTCAATTATGAGGATAACGTCCTCCATCCGTGCAATCCTGTATGCTTCTTCTATGAATTCCTTCGGAGTGTTAAGAACGCCGCCCTCGCCTTGAATGATTTCTATCATTATAGCTGCCGCCTTTGTTGATTTTACAAGCGGAAGCAGATCTTCATGCTTGCTTGAATCAACATGAACAAATCCGGGAGTAAGCGGCTGAAACAGCTCGTGATAGTGTGTTTGACCGGTAGCCGAAAGAGTCGTTAAGGTTCTTCCGTGGAAGCTGTTTTCAAGGGTGATGATCGTGTAGTGATCAGCGCCTTTTTTCTCGGCCGCATACTTGCGTGCGACTTTAATTGCACACTCGTTAGCCTCTGCTCCCGAGTTGCCGAAAAAGACCTTTTTAAGTCCCGTCTTCTTGCAGAGCAGCTCTGCAAGCCTTGCACAGGGTTCTGTATAATACAGGTTAGACATGTGCTGTACTTTGGAAATCTGTTCCGTAACAGCTTTCTGCCATTCGTTATCGGCAATACCGAACGCAGTAACTCCGATTCCTGAACCCATGTCAATATATTCTTTGCCGTTTTCGTCATAAACGAGCGAACCCTTGCCGTGAGTTATCTCAACAGGGAAGCGCGCATACGTTCCGGCAACGTATTCTTTATCAAGTTCCTTGATGTTCGACATATTATTCACCCATTACCATCGTACCCGCTCCCTCGTCAGTAAGAAGCTCCATAAGGATCGCGTGGGGGATACGGCCGTCCATTATTGTAACGTTCTTTACACCTGCGTTTATTGCTTCAATGCAGCAGTCGACTTTAGGAATCATTCCACCCGAAACAATACCGTCATCGTAAAGCTTTTTCGCTTCGGAAACAGTGACTTTAGGAATCAGCGTCGATGGATCGTCCTTATCTCGAAGAATACCTGCTACATCCGTCATCATAATTAGGCGCTCAGCGTCCATAGCTCCCGCAATATATGCGGCTGCAGTATCACCGTTGATATTGTAAACGTTACCCTGACGGTCGGAAGCCACAGTCGAAATTACGGGAATATAATTCTTTTCAAGAAGGTCAGTTATCGGCTGAGAACGAACCTTTACGATCTCTCCCACAAAACCGAGACGATCGTCCTTGATCCTTGCCTCGATAATTCCGCCGTCCATACCGGAGAGACCTACGGCGTGTCCGCCCTTCATTTGAAGAAGAGTTACAAGCGACTTGTTGACCTTACCTGCAAGGACCATCTGAACGATGTCAACGGTCTCCTTATCGGTAACGCGCAAGCCGTCAACAAACTCAGGCTGCTTTCCGAGCTTCTTCATCATATCGGAAATCTCAGGTCCGCCGCCGTGAATAAGTACGACCTTAACTCCGATAAGCCAAAGCAAGGCAATGTCTTCCATTACCTGCTGCTTTAGCGTTTCATCTATCATGGCGTTGCCGCCATACTTAATTATAACGACCTTGCCGACGTACTGTTTGATATAGGGGAGCGCTTGAGTAAGTATTTCCGCGCGCTCTGCGTTAGAAACTGATGTGTTCATATTAATTCCTTATGTACGGTAGTCACCGTTGATCTTTACGTAATCGTATGTGAGATCGCAGCCCCAAGCAGTTGCCTCCGAATCTGCCTGATTAAGAGCTATCTCAATTGTAATTTCCTTTTCAAGAAGGATCTCTTTTGCTTTTTCTTCAGAGAAAGGAACGCCTGCGCCGTTCTTGCATACGTTAATCTCGCCCTTTGGTGAAACGAATGTAACGTCTACTCTGTTTACATCAATGTCTGCGCCGCTGTAACCGATAGCACAGAGTACACGTCCCCAGTTAGCATCAGCTCCGAACATAGCGGCTTTTAGCAGGGAAGAGCAAATAACGCTCTTCGCAACGGTTTTTGCTGTAGGAAGGTCCTTACCGCCGCTTACGTGACACTCAAGAAGCTTTGTCGCTCCCTCTCCGTCGCCTGCAATCATTCTGCAAAGATGGATCGTGACAGTGTTAAGTGCCTTCATGAATTCGGAGAAGTCATTGCCTTCGCTTACGATTTCTTCGTTGCCTGCAAGTCCGTTTGCCATAACAGAAACCATATCGTTCGTAGATGTGTCTCCGTCAACGCTCAACATGTTGAACGTGTCTGCAATATCAGTCTTGAGTGCCTTAGAAAGCATTTCGGAAGAAATTGCGGCGTCGGTAGTGATAAATACCAGCATTGTTGCCATGTTGGGATGGATCATGCCCGAGCCCTTGGCTATACCGCCAATGTGACAGGTCTTTCCTCCGACTTTAAATTCAACCGCGATTTCCTTTAAAACGGTATCCGTAGTGAGAATCGCCTCACCAGCATCTGCTCCGCCATCGTAGGAGAGGGCGTTTGTCAAAGGTGCCATTCCGTTCTTGATCGGCTCAAGGTTCAGCGGCTGACCGATAACACCGGTAGATGCAACAATAACGTCGTTTGCCTTCACGCCGGTATATTCAGAAACGAGCGCGCTCATTTCCTCTGCGATCTCAACGCCGTTAGAGTTGCAGGTGTTAGCGTTTCCGCTGTTGCAGATAACTGCTTGCGCCTTGCCGTCACTGATATGATTCTTGGTCACGGTAAGAGGCGCACCCTTAACGAGGTTAGTAGTATAAACTGCCGCCGCGTTGCAAATAACGTCACTCACGATAAGAGCGAGATCCTTCTTTGTGCGGTTTTTACGGATTCCGCAGTGAACACCTGATGCCTTAAATCCTTTTGCGGCTGTAACTCCGCCTGATACTATCTTCATTTCATTATCCTTTCAGTGAAAGTCCCGTTGTTTCATCACAACCGAGAACTATGTTCATATTCTGTATTGCCGCACCCGATGCGCCTTTTCCAAGGTTATCGAATCGAGAAATGAGCAGTATTCTGTCCTCGTTTCCGAGAACCGAGATCTCCATTCCGTCGTCGTGATCAAATTTAGACGCGGACATAAGTCCGCTTTCCGACGGATCATCGCTGTATTTAACGACAGGTCCGTTATAAATGCTCCTGTAAATCTCTTTAATATCATTTGCATCACCCTTGATCTGCCTTGCAAAAATCGGAACGGTTACTTCCATGCCGCAATAGAAATCAGATACTATCGGTGAAAAAATAGGGAGATTGCTAAGAGACGAAATCACGGACATTTCCTTAAGGTGCTTGTGATTTTGCGTCAGCGCATATTGACGCGGAGCGGAAAGAAGCGGATCACGCATTTCGCTTTCGTAATCGGCTATCATCTTTTTACCCCCGCCCGAATATCCGGTTATTGAAAAACAGGTCAGAAGCTCGTCCTTCGAAATGACGCCTGCCTCAACAAGCGGTTGAACAAGAGCGATAAATCCGCTTGCATGGCAACCGGGATTTGCGATTCTCTTGCTTGATTCAATTCGTTTCCTATATCCGTTAAGCTCAGGCATACCGTAAGTCCAATTTGGGTCTGTCCTGTGAGCCGTCGACGTATCAATGACAACCGGGCCGCCGTTGCCTATATTTATAACCGATTCTCTTGCTGCATCATCGGGCAAGCATAAAAACACGATGTCAGCAGAGATTGATATTTCTTTTTTAGCATCAGGGTCCTTACGAAGCTCGTCCGGAAGGGAGAGGAGGGTTATATCTTTTCTTATAGATAGTCTCTCGTGGATGCGCAAACCGGTAGTTCCTGCACTGCCGTCAATAAAAACCTTTGTCATTAATATTCTCCGTTAATTGTGAATATAAATTCAGTCGAAAACAAATATGCATATATTATACAACATTTAAATTGTCATGTCAAGTTGGTTATCTATATAAATTATAGCTAAAATAACGAATCTTTTAGTGCATAATATTAAAATACCGCACAGACGAATATTTCTGTGCGGTACAAATCAGTTTGAATGAATAAATATACCAATAATATGCATTACCTTATATGCTAAAATCAGGAATGCCAAAGTCCTCGGACAGAGGGTCACGAAACAGTTCGATCATTGGCGGATCAAAGGTAAAATACATAAACATTATCATCAAAGACGTAATCAACATTATTCCTATTATAGATTCGCGTTCTCCGAAATTACATTTCGTTAGAAATAGATATGTAAGTATCGATGTCAAGCCTGTTGCTAAAATGAATAGTATTATATCGCAAAGAAAATAATTTGTGCCTACTATGCCGCTATAAGTGTAGTACCCGCATAGAACAAAAAGCATCCCGATTAAAGTTGCGAATCCTTTTGCGCCGAAATAGCCCTTGTACGCCTTACCAAATATTAAGTATTCCGGAATACTCATAATGATCGAGGGAATCAATACAAGCTTCAGATGCTCCCATATACTTTCGTTTACCGGAGCAAATGCTCCTACAATAGTGCTCCTGCCGGCAAATTCAAAGGCAAAATGGAGCAGAGTACCAAGTATAATTGAAACAAGAAACGAAAAGAACAGCGTTTTTTCGGCCTTTCTTTTAATGTTCAAATAATCACCCCCACGGTAAAATATATTACACAGCAAGAATAATTATAACAAAAAGCGGCATTTCTGCCGCTTTAAGTCTATATTATCGTCTCTTTTCCGCAATTTCAATAACGAGGTCGGAAATGAACTTGTCAACGTCAACAGAGCCGAGGTCGCCGTTCTTCCAGGAACGAACCGCAACAGCGTTTTCCTCCATTTCCTTATCTCCGATTATGAGCATGTAAGGAGTCTTTGAGAGCTGTGCCTGACGGATCTTGTAACCGATCTTTTCGTAACGGTCGTCAACCTCAACGCGCATTCCGAGGTCTTCCATACGCTTAGCGATCTTGTTAGTGTATTCAAGATGCTCGTTTCCAATGGGAAGAAGCTTTACCTGAACGGGTGCAAGCCACGTCGGGAATGAACCTGCGTACTTCTCAATAAGGTAAGCAAGCGTTCTCTCGTAGCATCCGAGGGATGTGCGGTGGATGATGTACGGCGTCTTCTTCTGTCCGTCGGTGTCGGTATATTCCATTCCAAACTTTTCAGCGAGAAGCATATCTATCTGAATGGTTACGATGGTATCTTCCTTACCGAATACGTTCTTATACTGAATATCGAGCTTAGGACCGTAGAAAGCAGCCTCGTCAATACCGATCTCATAGTCGATTCCGATATTGTCAAGAATGTTCTTCATGACGTTCTGGGCTTCATTCCACTGCTCAGCTGTTCCTTCATACTTCTTAGTATTGTTGGGATCCCACTGAGAGAAACGGAACGTGCAGCCCTCAAGCATTCCAACGGTATCGAGCACGTATTTAGCAAGCTCAAGACAGCCCTTGAATTCTTCTTCAAGCTGTTCGGGACGAAGAACGAGGTGTCCTTCGGAGATCGTAAACTGACGGACACGGATAAGTCCGTGCATCTCTCCCGAATCCTCGTTGCGGAAAAGGGTAGAGGTCTCGCCGAATCTCATGGGAAGCTCACGGTAGGAACGCGGCTTGTTAAGGAATACCTGATACTGGAAGGGGCAGGTCATGGGACGGAGAGCGAAGCATTCCTTGGTTTCATCATCAGCATCGCCGAGAATGAACATACCGTCGCGGTAGTGATCCCAGTGTCCCGAGATCTTATAAAGGTCACGCTTAGCCATGAAAGGAGTTTTGGTAAGGAGGTAACCTCTCTTCTGTTCCTCATCCTCGATCCATCTCTGAAGAAGCTGAACAACTCTTGCACCCTTGGGAAGAAGGATCGGGAGGCCCTGTCCGATTGTATCAACGGTAGTGAAAAGCTCAAGGTCGCGTCCGAGCTTGTTGTGGTCGCGCTTTCTTGCTTCTTCAACCTGAGTGAGATACTCATTAAGTGCGTCTTTGTTAGGATATGCTGTGCCGTAAATACGCTGAAGCATTTTATTTTGCGAATTTCCTTCCCAATATGCACCCGTACACTGAGTAAGCTTAAACGCCTTTACAGCGCCCGTGCTGTGAAGATGCGGACCTGCACAAAGATCGGTAAACTCACCCTGACGGTAGAAGGAAATATCGCTGCCCTCGGGGATTCGGTCTATAAGAAGCACCTTGTAAGGCTCGTTCTTTTCTTCCATGAGCTTTTTAGCTTCGTCGCGGGGAAGAGTAAAGCGCTCAATGATAAGGTTCTCCTTTACGATCTTCTTCATCTCCGCCTCAATCTTAGTAAGGATCTCGGGTGAAAAAGAAACGTCACTGTCGATGTCATAATAAAAGCCGTTGTCAACGGACGGACCAATCGTGAGCTTCGCATCGGGATAAAGACGCTTTACCGCCTGCGCAAGAATGTGAGATGCGGTGTGCCAAAAGACCTCTTTTCCTTCCTTGCTTTCGAAGGTAACGGGAGTTACTTCACAGTCACCGATCTCAGTAGAAAGAGCGATCACGGTATCTCCGCATTTTGCCGCAAGAACTTCGCGGCTCATAAGCTCTTTTTCTTTCAAGAATTCATAAGCAGTTTTCATATAAAAACCCTCCAAAAAATAAGATAACACCCCGAACAATAATCTGTTCGGGGTGTGGAAATTACAAGAATCGCCGCACGGTTCCACCCAATACTTTAACTCATTTGTGTTCGGTTGTGTCACGGCGGTGGTACCTTATATACGCTGCCGACGCAGTTTTCAGCTACCCTGCGCTCTCTGTACGGTGCATTTACATAAGACGTGTCCGTCGAGGTATTTCTACATAGCCAATTTTAACATCAAAAGGCGGATTTGTCAAGCACTTTTTTGATAACCTTTCTTTATCATTTATGTTGACAATTATTTTTACATTTGGTATAATTAGTGAGTTAATAAAATGTATTCCCTTTTTGGAGGTTTCACAATGAAGTGGACTGGCTTAAATGAACTGCGCGAAAAGTACCTTTCTTTTTTTGAAAGCAAAGGCCATCTTCGCCACAAGAGTTATCCTCTTGTACCGATCAACGATAAATCTATCCTTCTCATAAACGCGGGTATGACTCCCCTTAAAAAGTATTTTACGGGAGAGCTTGAGCCGCCCCGCCACAGAATGACGACCTGTCAGAAGTGTATTCGAACGCCCGATATTGACCGAGTTGGTATTACTGCGCGTCACGGTACATTCTTTGAAATGCTCGGTAACTTCTCGTTTGGTGATTACTTTAAGAGAGAAGCTATAAATTGGGCATGGGAATTTATTACCGAGGTGCTCGAGCTTCCGAAGGATCGTCTTTGGGTAACTATTTATCTTGACGATGATGAGGCGTATGACATCTGGGCAAACGAGATCGGCGTTGATCCTGCTCATATTGTCCGTCTCGGAAAGGAAGATAACTTCTGGGAGCACGGCTCCGGTCCTTGCGGTCCTTGCTCCGAGATACACTTTGACCGCGGTCCTGAATACGGATGCGGCTCTCCCGACTGTAAGCCGGGATGCGATTGCGACCGATTTATGGAATTCTGGAACCTCGTTTTCACGCAGTTCGATAACGACGGTAACAATAACTATACTCGTCTCGCAAAGCCCAATATCGACACAGGTATGGGTCTTGAGCGTCTTGCTTGCCTTATGCAGGGTGTAAACAACCTTTTCGAGGTCGACACTGTACGTAATATAATGAAGGCGGTTGAGGACGCGGCTAACGTTAAGTACGGAGATAACGAAAAGAATGATATTTCGCTCCGCGTTATAACCGACCATATCCGTTCGTCGAGCTTTATGATCTGCGACGGTGTTCATCCTTCGAATACCGGACGCGGATACGTTCTTAGAAGACTTCTTCGCCGTGCCGCAAGACACGGTAGAATGCTTGGTATTTCCGGTACGTTCCTTTCCGATATTTGCACAGTAGTTGCAAGAGAAAACTATTCCGAGTATCCCGAGCTTACCGAAAAGCTTGATTTCATCAAGAGAGTTATCGAGAATGAGGAAAAGGCGTTTGCCGCTACAATCGACGCAGGTCTTTCTATCCTTTCGAATCTTATTCGCAAGGCAACCGAGGACGGCATGAAGGTTCTTTCGGGTGACGACGTTTTCCGTCTTTACGATACATACGGCTTCCCGCTTGACCTTACACGTGAGATTGCTGAGGAGCACAAGCTCGAGATCGACGAAGAGTCCTTCAAGCGCTTCCTCAATGCACAGAAGCAGAGATCAAAGGATGCAAGATCTAACATTTCCGGTTGGAGCGACGCTTCCAAGTCGATCATAACCGCCTTTGATAAGACCGAATTCTGCGGATACGATAATACCTCGTGCGAGGCAAAGGTAATCGCAATTCTCGACGGCGACGAGTCTGTCGATGAAATCACAGAAGGCGAGTTTACTCTTATTACCGATAAGACCGTCTTCTATGGAGAGGGCGGCGGTCAGGTCGGTGATACCGGTATCATCTATGATGAAGACACGATGATTACCGTAACCGATACGAAGAAGGTTGACGGCGTTTATATTCACATCTGTTCTCTTGCAAGCGGCGACGTCAAGGTTGGTGATACCGTTAAGCTTGAAATCAACATAGGCAGAAGAGTCTCGATCATGAGAAACCATTCGGCATGCCACATGCTTCAGGCGGCGCTTCGCCAGGTCCTCGGAAACCACGTTGAGCAGGCGGGTTCTTACGTCGATGAAAGCAGAGTTCGCTTTGACTTTACACATTTTGCGGCTCTTACTGATAAGGAGCTTCGCGAAGTCGAGGCACTTGTAAACTACCATATTCTTCTCGGCGAAACTATCAATACCGTTGAGACCGACATCGAAACTGCGAAGAAAGAGGGTGCAATGGCGCTCTTCGGAGAAAAGTACGGTAGTACTGTCCGTATGGTCAAGATGGGCAACTTCTCGACCGAGCTTTGCGGAGGTACTCACCTTGATAACACGGGCAAGGCAGGACTTTTCAAGATCATTTCCGAGACCTCGGTTGCGGCAGGCGTAAGAAGAATCGAAGGAACGACAGGTCTTGGCGTTCTTGCGCTTCTTGCTGAAAAGGACAACCTGATCGGCGATACCGCGAAAGAGCTTAAGGTCGGAAATCCTCTCGATCTTCCCAAGAAGGTCGTTCAGCTTCAGACTGAGCTTAAGGCGGCTAAGAGCGAGATCGAATCGCTCAATAGCAAGCTTGCGGCAGGTCAGACCGATGCTATCAAATCAGGAATGAAGACCGTAAACGGCATCAATCTTATTGTTCACACGCTTAAGGATGCAGCATCCGATATGCCAAGAAGTATTTGTGACGAGCTTAAAGCAAGTGACGACAATGTTGTTGCGGTGATTGCGCTCGTTAACGGTGGCAAGCTCACGTTCAGTGCTTGCTGCGGAAAAAATGCAGTTGCGAAGGGCGCACACGCAGGAATGATCCTAAAGAACGTCAGCGCCATCTGTAACGGTGGCGGCGGTGGTCGTCCCGACAGCGCTTCGTCGGGCGGTAAGGACATTTCCAAGCTTGATGAGGCTCTTAATGCAGTAGAAGAAATACTTCTGTCTCAGCTTAAATAATTATAATTTTAGAGCACCGTTTTAATGACGGTGTTCTATTTTTATTATTAAATTATGAATATTTCTTGACAAAATCGGTACTTTGTTATACAATATACTGGTACTATGCTATGCAAGGTATCAATATTTACGGAGGAAAAGATATGACGTTTGATAAATCCCAGCTGATGCGCGGTACCCTTGAGGGATGTATTCTCAAAATTATCAGTGAAAAGACAACGTATGGATACGAGATACTTCTTCGTTTGAAGCAGCTTGGCTTCTCGGATATCTCCGAGGGCACTATATATCCTTTGCTTCTGCGCCTTGAAAAGCAGGGAAGCATTGTTTCAAAACTTTTACCGTCTCCGCTTGGTCCCAAAAGGAAGTACTATTCAATAACCGATGAGGGAACAATGTATCTTGCGTCATTTATAAACGCTTGGACACAAATTTCTGATTCCGTAGCTGTTATTATCGGAAGGGAGGACTGAGACATGAAAAAGGATATTAAGAATTCGTGGCGAGTTTTAACTAAAGAGAATAGGAAAATTATAATGAAGATCGCTCACTATCTTGAGAGCAGATATATAAATCAGGTTGCAGGCGAGGAAATATTTTCCGACATCGTCGGTATGGCGCTTGAATGTCAGGAACGCGGCGATTCGTTTGCTAATATGATCGGATCAGACCACGAAGCGTTCTGTCGAGAGCTTATTAGAAATTCCCCTCGACAGCACTTTCATGAAAGAATACTTCACGTTCTTCACTGGTTCTTGCTCTTCGCAACGTTTATTATGCCCGGCTTGTTTATTGTTGAATTTCTGATGCCGCATTATTTTCCCGGCAGTGTTGACGGTCTCATTTTTACCGTTAAGCTGTCGTATATTCTCAAATATTATATAATAATGTTGGTTCTTGTCATCGGATGGTTCATTGTCCGTATGCACACCTATAAACCAACCGAATACGTTCTTGGCACCTATTTCGCAGTGTTCATGCTATTCTTTCTTTTTACGGATGGTGTTCTGGCATTTATAATGAACGATACTGTTTTAGAAATCAATATAATAATCTGGACAATAGTTGTTGCAATTCTTTTGGTTATTTGTGATCTCACCAGAAGAGTTATTGCAATGAGTATTGCATATGCAAAAAACAAAAATAACAAATAAAGAGGTACGATTTATGGAACAGAGAAAGCGCCGCAGAGGTGACAGAAAAGACGGATACCTTGTCCGAGACATCGACTCGATGCATGCACTTGCACCGTATATGCTGCCTAATCGCGCTGATAATGAGGCGTTTCTTACCGAATCGTTTGATATGACCAATGTTATAACTTATATCAACGGTAAAAATGCCGATAACCCTGAATTCAAGTATACATTCTTTCATTTTATCGTTGCGGCCATCGCTAAAACGATCGTCCTTCGTCCGAAGATGAATAGGTTTTATTCCGGTCACCGTCTCTATGACAGAAAAGACCTCCTTTTCTCATTTGTAGTAAAAAAACAGTTTTCTGACAATGCCGAAGAGGTTCTTGCCACGATTAAAGTAGATCCTGACTGTGACGTTCCTCCGATCGAGCAAGTGTATGAAAAAGTAAAGAAGATTGTTTTTAGTGTCCGCAAGGAAAATAAAACTGATTCAACAACTGAAAAAATGGATATACTCCTTAAAATACCTCGTCCAATTCTTCGCTTAGCGATAAAGGTGCTTCGATGGCTTGAATACCACGGCAAATATCCCAAATCTCTTATGAGAGATGACCCGTATTATTCCAGTGTTTTTCTTTCTAATCTCGGAAGCATTAAAATGAGTGCGGATTATCATCATCTTGCAAATTGGGGAACAAATTCTATATTCGGTATCATCGGTGAGATGAAACCGATGCCATTCTACGGTGCTGATGGTAGTGTTACAGTAAAGCAAGGTTTAAATATTAGTCTTACCATTGACGAGAGAATTGCAGACGGTTTCTACTTTGCTAACAGCATAAAGATTCTTCGAAAGCTTATTGAAAACCCGGCTCTTATAGACGAACCGATAAATAAACCCGTCGTATAAAGGAGATGGAAAATGGAGAACGTTAAAGCCCCTTGGCTTAATAATTACGGCGACGTGCCGCATACACTTGAATATAAACAGGGAAGTATGTGGGAAGCCGTTCTCGATATGGCCAAGCTTTATCCTGAATACATATCATTCGTATTTATGGGTAAAAAAACAAAGTATTCGGAATTTGTAAAACAGGTAGACTCTTGCGCAAAAGCGCTTAAAAGCATTGGCGTTAAGGAAGGCGATCGCGTAACAATCTGCATGCCGAACTGCCCTCAGGGAATTATTATGTTCTATGCTGTCAACGTTGTAGGCGGAATTGCAAACATGATACACCCCCTCTCGGCGGAAAAGGAAATTGCTTTCTATCTGAATGATTCTAAGAGCGTAGCTGCAATTACTCTTGATCAGTTTTATCCTAAGTTTGAAGCAATAAGAGATCAGGTTTCAATCAACACTCTCATAATTGCGGATATTAAAGACGCGCTATCTCCGGTTATGAAGTTAGGCTATGCGCTGACATCCGGCAGAAAAATCAAGAAGATTCCTGCTGATGCGCCTATAATTAGATGGAACGATTTTATTAAGGCCGGTAAATCTTACCATGGAAAATATAAGGTAAAGCGAGTTGCGTCCGATCCCGCTGTTACACTTTATAGCGGCGGTACAACAGGCGTAAGCAAGGGAATCTTGCTGTCTAACCTTAACTTTAATGCTCTTGCTGCACAGATAATTGCGACAAACCCTGTCTTCTGTCCCGGCGATACAATGCTTGCGGCGATGCCTATATTCCATGGATTCGGTCTTGGCGTAAGCATTCATTCCATGCTTGCAAACGGCGGAAAATGTGTTCTTGTACCAAGATTTACTCCGGCAAGCTATGCTAAATTGATTGTTAAATATCGCTGCAACTTTATGGCCGGCGTTCCGACACTTTATGAAGCGCTTCTTCGACAGCCCGTCATGGAGGGGGCGGACCTATCTTGTCTCAAGGGCGTCTACAGTGGCGGAGATTCGCTATCGGTTGAACTTAAAAAGAAACTCGATGCTTTCTTGACAGAGCATAATGCAACAGTTAAGGTAAGAGAGGGATACGGTACTACAGAATGTGTTACCGCGAGCTGCCTTACTCCTCTCCATCTCGCTAAGGAGGGAAGTATCGGTCAACCGTTCCCCGACACCTTCTATAAGATTGTCAGGCCGGGAACACAAGAGGAGCTTCCATACGGCGAGGACGGCGAAATCTGTCTTTCCGGGCCAACTACCATGATGGAATACGTTGGTCACCCTGAGGAAACCGCTCAAACCTTGCAAATTCACGCAGACGGAAGAAAGTGGGTTCATACCGGAGACCTTGGACATATGGACGAGGACGGATTCATCTATTTCAAGCAGCGAATTAAGAGAATGATTATTACAAGTGGATATAATGTCTATCCGTCTCAGCTTGAAAATATATTGGATGCACATGAGATTGTACAGATGAGCTGTGTAATTGGTGTTCCCGACCCGATAAGGGTGCAGAAAATTAAGGCATTCGTTATGCTAAAGCCGGGCATTCAGAAGACCGTCGAGAACAAATCTGTACTTATTGAATATTGCAAAAAGAACATAGCAAAATACGCAATTCCTTATGACATCGAATTCCGCGATCAGCTTCCCAAGACCTTGGTCGGTAAGGTAGCATATAGGGTCCTCGAAGAAGAGGAGAACGCTAAACGTACAGAGCAAGAAAATACTACAGATGCTCTGACAGCCGCTAACTGATTTGTTTGATCCTCAAGCGACGTGTTAGCTTATATTAATCAAAACGTTATAAATTGATCTGTGTTAGTTCATAAAATTGGCTTATTATATACTTGTTAAGTTTCTATGAGTCAAGTTATACTTAACAATAAAGGAGACACTTATGTATCAGGAAATCTTGGAAAAAATAATTTCTACCATCGTAGACGAGCTTGGAATTGACAGAGAGGAAATTAATGAGAACTCAAAGATCGTGTCAGATCTTGATGTCAATTCACTTGAGCTTCTTAACGTTATAATGGCAATAGAGGAGGATTTCGAAATTACCTTCGAAGAGGGCAGACTTAGGAAGATAAAGACTGTTGGAGATATCGTTAAATACGTTGTTGAGCTCAAAGCGTAAAGGAGGATTAGGATTTGTCAAACTCAAAAGCGCGGATAAGCAAAAAGAATAAATCGACCGGTTATTATGAGGTCGAGCCGGTAATAAGTATCAAAGAAATGCTAAAAAAAGCAAAAAATGAAGCAGGCGATTGGGATGCGTACCAGTATAAATTAAACGAAACCGAGACCAAGCATGTTTCATATAATGAGTTTTATCAAAATACTGAAGATCTTGGTGCAGCGCTTTGCAATCTTGGCCTTGGCAATGCGCATATAGCTTGCGTAGGTGATAACAGTTATCCTTGGATAGTCGTATACCTTACTGTTCTTAAATCTGAGGGAGTTTTTGTGCCGATTGACAAGGAGTTGCCCGAAGATGATATGTTTAGAATCATAAATGATAGCGATAGCACTGCTATTTTCTTTGCGTCACGATTCGAGGAGACTATTATATCTAACAAAGATAAACTTCCAAATATTAAATATTTCATTTCACTTGATAGGGAAGAGTCGAACGATGATTTTCTATCGATGCGCCAGCTGATTTCCGAAGGATCTGTACTCGATAAATCTAAATATGATTCCTTGCAATCAAACGAAAATGATCTGAAGCTTCTTGTTTATACGTCCGGAACCACAGGTATAGCGAAAGGTGTTATGCTTACTGAACATAACCTAATTTCCGGAGTATATTACGGACTTCACGTTTCGCAAGTCTTTGGTACAGGATTGTCTGTCTTACCTTACAACCATACGTATGAAGCAGTATGCGATATCCTTGTTTCAATTCACAAGCATACCACACTGTGCATAAATGATTCTCTTAAAGCAGTGCTAAAAAATCTGCAGTTCTATAAACCGGATTATATATACATTGTACCTGCTTTTTTGGAGTTATTTTACTCGGGAGTTCAGAAGAACATTCGCAAACAGAGAAAAGAGAAGCTTGTAAATAAGATGATCGGCATATCAAACGGTTTGAGAAAGATCGGAATTGATATGCGAAAGGTTTTCTTCAAACAAATTACTGACGCTTTTGGTGGAAATTTAAAGAAAATCGTGTGTGGCGGCGCTCCGATTCGTCCCGAAATCGGCAAATTCTTCGGAGATATTGGTATTTGGGTTATTGGAGGATACGGAATAACTGAGTGTTCGCCTCTTGTTTCTGTTAATGACGAACAGGCCAATGATTACAACACAGTTGGTCGGCGTTTACCTTGCCTTGAGTGGAGGGTGGATTCTCCTAACGAAGAGGGAATAGGTGAGATACAAGTTAAAGGCGATGTTGTTATGCTTGGATACTACAAGCAACCCGACAAGACCGATGAGGTTCTTAAAGATGGATGGTTTTCAACCGGTGATTACGGATATATTACCCCCGAAGATTGGTTAGTGATAACGGGACGCAAGAAAAACATCATAGTTCTCACAAACGGAAAGAACATTTATCCGGAAGAGATTGAGAGCATCATAATGCAAATTGAATATGTATCTGAGGTCATTGTCAGCGGTATCAAAAACGAACACGGGCAGGAGACCGGTTTGCAGGCAGAAGTGTATCTTTCTGAAGAGCATACTGAGGAGCACGTTCTGGACGACATACAAAATAAGCTGGATATTTTGCCGGGATACAAAAATATCTCTAAAGTGATTATACGCGACGAACCATTTGCAAAAACAACATCTAACAAGATAAAAAGAAAATATTAATCTATAAAACTCTCCGCGATAAATCTTTGCGGAGAGTTTTATAACATATAAAATTTACAGAGGGTAGTGCAATTTATTCTATTTAACGCAAATGCCTAATTGTACTAAATTAAGATTTAACTTAATATGGGGAATGACTTGAAGCGTAATTTTGTATTTGCGGCATCAGCTAAGTAATTTAATTTTTATGGGTTCCTATCGGTATATTTCATCTATATTCAATAATATAAGCGTTCCGCATCGAAATTGTATCTTTGCGGAACGCTTAGTCATTCGTTGTGTTTAATATTATCTATGGTCAGTACGTGTCACAGCTTCTTCTCTGAACAACAGTGATATACACCAAATCGCTGCTAATCCAACCAGAGAGTAAACGATTCGACTGATTGTCGCGGTCTGGCCACCGAATAACCATGCGACTATATCAAAACGGAATAAACCGATGCTTCCCCAGTTAAGTCCGCCAATAATCGCAAGAACAAGTGCAATTTTATCCAACATATCTTAATTTAGCTCCTTTATATTTATTGGGCAATAGTATATTTCCCCGTTTTACTATAAATATTCAGGCTAATAATTGTACTAAATTTTATACGACAAAGATGTAATGATCAAACAAGCGCGCGAGCATTCGTTTGCTCGCGCGCTTGTTCATTCTATTATTTCAAGATTATTGTCTTTAATTACAACTGTTGCGTCAGTTGCATCTATCTTGACAAGGCACTGCTGGATATCTGACGGTGTGATTATCTTTAATTGCCCATCAGCAATTCCGGATTCATTATAGTTTAGGGTGCTATTTTCGGTCTTTACGTTATATGAAACAAATTCAGCGGCATAATTGGTAGTGTCAATGTTGATATTGCCGCCTACTAAATTTGCATTTAAGGTTGTTGCTTTGGTGTTGTTTACGTTTAGATTGCCTGCACTGACCTTAGCGTTGATTACAGACGAGGTTACGACATCGGTAAAAGTTGCGTTTCCTTCACTTACCGTTATGTTATAATCAACGGTTTCGTTCCAGATGTTTTTCAGTGTAACATTTCCGTTTCTGACGGTCAAATTAAGTGTTTTTATGCTTGACGCATCTGAAATGTAGATTGTAACGCTTCTTTTATGTCCCTTTAAGGGTTTATCTGCAAAGAAATAGCGAAGTCCTTTAAATCTTAGACCACCGCCGCTCATGTCGAGAAATGAGGAAAGACCGCTAACTGTGCCATCAACTGAAACGCTTCCGCCTGTTAGCGTTGTAGAATAGCCGTAAGGATCAAAGTTTTTGAGCTCAACATAGCTGCTTTTTGCAGATCCGATTACCGTTACGTCTACGTTAGAAAAATTGAGCGAGAGCTTAGAAAGCTTTTGATCTGACAGGCTATAAGCATATACAATGTCGCCCTTTTTATTGCGCGACTGTTCGTAGATTGAAACACCTTGAGCGTCTGCCATAGAAGATGCTATAGAGCAAGTAAACCATCCGGTGAACAAGAGAACCGCGGCGAGTGCAAGGAAAATTAATGACGTTGGCTTCATAATCCGATACACTCCTTCTTAAGATTTACATATATCTCACGATATTTACGAATTACAAAGTGGACAAACTTCAGAAGCCATTTTGCTACGATTGGCATGAATCTAACTGCGAAATTGTAAACGAGTATTCCGATTGCAAGAGCAAAAGCACCGATCATTATAGCAACGCCGCATTCATATAGCCCAATCGGTACGCTTGTCAGCATTTGAGATACTCCAAATATAAGTCCAAAGACAGATACGAGGGTTCCTGCAGCTGTTACAAAAATAAGCGTGCCGATAGAAATAAGAATCACAATTGCTACGCCGAAGAACATCAAACCGAACCCGAAAGCAGTACCGACTAAAACCGCGAGGGTAATCGGGAGAGCTGCCGCAAACATTATCCAGAATTTGCGTCTGTTTTGCTCGATGATTTCCGGATCAATCGGAGCTGGGGTAACCGAGGAATCCGTGTCAGATTTTACGATCTCACCTCGCTTAGTACCGTGAGCCTCGGTGAGTTTTTCGTCAACGTCTTCCACTTCAAGCTTGTTAGATTCGGCTTTTTCAAATACTACAACATCATCATCAAGGTTGTCTGAGGCATTATCTGTTATGTGTGCTATTTCCGGTTCGATATTATTTTCATTTGATTCACGGTTGATTATGACCGGCTCATTTTTGTCGCTCGGATTGATAGCATTTTCCTCTTTGGCTTCCTTGATAGCTTTTTCGGTCATTCGTTTAATTCTTGCCGCAACTTTATCAAGGTCACCGAGCTTGGCAATCTCTGCCGCAACCTCTTCATCGTTCTTTCCTTTGAAATATCCGTCAAATTGAGTCAGGTGCCGATCAATGTATTCACGGCTTAGGCCGATGTTCTGAAGACGTTCGGTCAATTCGGCGTAAAAAGTCTGCTTGTCCATTAACTTTTCCTTTCGAAAGTATTATCGTGTCAAAAATTGATTTTAGTGTTGAAAATAATCAAAATTTAGAGTATAATATTATTCGTACATATTATTATAACAGAGATTGTGAGAAATTTCAATATGAGAATGAGAAAAAAGAAGCATGGTGCCGAAAGAATTTCTGCTTGCGGCGAATATTTTGTTCCCACAGGCACAGTAATAAGCGATTGTCCGATTGAACTCGAGATAGGCTGCGGGAAAGGTTCATTCATATCCGGACTATCAAAAAAATATCCGCAAAAGAATTTTGTTGCAATGGAGCGAGTATCGGATGTCATTCTTCTCGCCGCAGAACGTATTAAGGCAGAGGATGCAAAGAACGTTAGGTTTATAATTGGAGACGCAAGGAATCTAAGAGAGTACTTCCCTGTCTCCAGTATATCGAGAATTTATCTTAACTTCTCTGATCCGTGGCCCAAAAAGGGATATGCGAAGCGTCGCTTGACACATAGAGCGTTTCTTGAGTTGTATAAGGAGATACTTGTCCCTAACGGAGAAATCGCTTTTAAAACCGATAATATTGGTCTGTTTGAGTTTTCGCTTGAGGAATTTACTGCTGCGGGCTTTAAATTAAGAGAGCTTACATATGACCTTCATAACAGCGAATATAATGATGACAATATAGTTACAGAATACGAAAGAAACTTCTCTGAAAAAGGCTTTAAGATAAACAGAGTTGTCGCTTATCTTTGATCATCTTTAATTCTCTTATTATCGAATTTTGAAACAACGAGACCGCCCAGCTTGGTACCGACGATTCCAAATATAGTTCCAAGGAATATACCGGCTAAAACGTCAGTGGGATAGTGAACGTATAGATATAGGCGCGAAAATGCAACGGCAATTGCAATTATAGTGGCGCCAATTGCTATCGACTTATATTTTCCTTTAAGCATAATCAGCAGAACGACGGCAGTCTCGAAGACAATTAGAGTATGGCCCGACGGAAACGAATAATCGGAAAGACGCTCAATAAGAATATCTGCACCAGTCAAGTCATATGGTCTGATTCTTCCAACAACATTTTTTAGAAACAGATTTCCGATTAATCCGCCGCAAATAAATGCAATTCCCATAGAAAGGCCAATTTTTCTTGTTTTATTAAAAATCAAAAGAATAACTGCAATTACGATCGGAACAATACCGTGATCTCCGATTTTTGTAATCAGCGAAAGCATCTTGTCAAGAAATTCGCACTTTAAGTTATCCTGAATAAATTCAAGAATATTTAAATCTACCTTAGTGATTGGATTCATAATGTTACCTCACACGACATTACCGTAAGGAAATTATATCATTAAATGTAATTCCGTGTCAAGTCGTTTGAGAAAACTGAAGTATTTACATTTTATTAACAAACTAAAGCGAAATTTGTGAGATAATAAGTTATATTTTTCCCTGGAGGAACAAAATGGTTAAAGTAGCACTTTTGGGATTTGGAACGGTCGGCTCCGGAGTTGCCGAGGTTTTGCTTGAAAACGGCAAGCTTATCAAGAGCAAAACCGGTATCGATTTTGAAATTAAATATATTCTTGACTTAAGAGAATTCCCGGATCACCCTCTTGGTGACCGCGTTGTTCACGACATAAATGTTATTCTCGACGATCCCGAGGTTTCGATAGTTGTTGAAATGATGGGCGGCGTTCATCCGGCTTATGATTTCTCCCTTGCAGCAATTAAGGCAGGAAAGAACGTAGTTACGTCAAATAAGGCAGTTGTGGCAGAGTTTGGCCCCGAACTCCTCAAGGAGGCCGCTGAACGCGGTCTTCGCTACATGTTTGAAGCGAGCGTTGGAGGAGGAATTCCGATAATTCGTCCGCTGACTGATCTTACTGCAGAAGATGAGATAACAGAGATCGTTGGAATTCTTAATGGAACTACTAACTATATTCTTACTGCGATGAAGGATGAAGGAACGTCATTTGAAGAAGCTCTCGCAACTGCACAGTGGATGGGCTATGCAGAGGCGGATCCCACCGCTGACGTTGACGGATTTGACAGTTGCAGAAAAATATGTATTCTTGCGGCGGTTGCTTTCGGAAATCTTGTTTCGTATGAAAACGTTGAAACCATAGGCATCAGAAATATTACAGCTGATGATATTAAGAGCGCCGAAGAAAAGGGTGCCTCAATCAAGCTCATTGCAAGAGCTATAAAGACAGATGAGGGCAAGGTGCATATTTCTGTAAAGCCCTTTGCCGTTCGCAGAAATAACCCCTTATATGCAATTTCCGACGTTTTCAACGGTATACTTGTTCGAGGAAAGATTTCGGGGGATCTTATGTTCTATGGTAAGGGTGCAGGCAAGCTTCCTACGGCCGGTGCGGTAGTATCCGATATAATTGATATTGCGTCACGAGGTGAAGATCAGCCGGCGCAAACCATCTGGACAACAAATACCGACATGCTTCTCCCCGCCCTTCCCGAATCGCTTGTGGATGCGACTTTTGCAGATCTCGGATATCCTGTCAACTAAGGAAAATATTCATCTGTAGATTCTTTTACTTCTCTCCATAGCTTAACAACGCAAACTGTGTTGATTATTGCCATAATGGAAACAGTAAAGTCCGATATTTCCCACACGAGAGATGGAGCAAAAATTGAACCAAAAATTCCCGCCATGCTGTATACGAATAGATACAGAAGGCGGGCTTTTTTCTTTCCGCCGAGATATGTGATAGATATGACTCCATAATAAGACCAACACACGACTGAAGCTAACGCATATATAGCTGTTGATACACCGATAAACATACGCAGCCAGTCACCATAATAACCGTATGCATCAAGCGCGACCTTAATTCCATTGTCGCTTAGCGGTATGTCTTTGGTCAAAAGAACTACGAATGCGGTCAACGTACATAGGAGAATGGTGTCAACAAATACCTCAAAAATCCCCCATATCCCCTGCTCTGCCGGATGGCATTCAGTTTTGTGAGCATATCCCGCAGTACCGCATCCCGCTTCATTAGATAAAATACCTCTTGATGCACCAAGTCGAATTGCATCGGAAAATAAGAAACCGATCGCCCCGCCGGATAGTGATCCGGGATCGAACGCTCCATGAAAAATTTGAGAAATTGCATAAGGAATTTCATTATAATTTGATCCGATTATTGCAACTGAAGCAATGACGTACCCGAGCGACAATAGCGGGATTACAACTGATGAGGCTTTCTCGATCCGATTCCGTCCGCCGTATATCATAAGCAAGGTTATTATCGAGAATACTACTCCCGTAATTATATTCGGTACCCTAAAGCAAACGCGCATGCTTTCGGCGGCGGCTGAACTTTGGATTGTGTTGCCAACGCCAACAGACGATATTAGAATTGTAACGGAGAAAACAGTTGCAATAATCGGTTTTCTTAATCCGTACTTCATATATAGTGCGGCGCCGCCATCACCGTGTCTTTTATAGCGCATTGCGAGAACAACTTCAGCGTATTTAATTATCATAGCAAGAAACGCGAATATCCACATCCAGAAAACTCCACCTGCTCCGGCGACGCTTATCGCTGCGGCTACACCGGCAATATTGCCTACTCCGAGTGTCCCGGAAAGCGCAAGACAGGCTGATCTGAATGAAGACTTATTGTTTTTGCCCTGTAGTCCTTTCAAAAGTTTATGCGGTTGATTCAGCGGTTTAAACGAAAGCTTTACCAACAGAAATACACCTGATAGAGCCAACAAAATTGGAAGTATTGGACCCAGAACGTTAGAATTGATAAACGAAAGCATTTTTCCTCCATTTTTAGAAAAAAAGACTTGCATTTTATTTGAATTTGTGATAACATATCACTGTTATATGCATATTTATTTGCGTAAAGTAATATGCCGGTGTGATGGAATTGGCAGACGTGCCGGACTCAAAATCCGGTGGTAGCGATACCGTGCGGGTTCGACCCCCGCCACCGGCACCATAAAAAAGACAGCTTGTGTTGCTGTCTTTTTTTATTCAAATATTTTAATGCAACCGTAAGTTTACGTTTTGATCCTCGAAATTTCTTGTTCTAAACTCTATTTGACGATATAATATCGTCACCATGTTGTGAAAGGAGAATAATAATGACATTTGGAGAGAAATTAGCAAAGTTAAGGAAGGAGGAAAATTATACTCAAGAGCAGTTAGCAGAGCTTCTTGATGTATCACGTCAATCTGTAAGCAAATGGGAGTCAGACATTTCTTATCCTGAAACGACCAAGCTTATTGAGCTCGGAAAAATGTTTAGCTGTTCGATGGATTACCTGCTTAAAGATGATATAACAGAGAAAAACGGAGAAACTATTGGTGCTATGAATGAAAAGACAGAAGAAATAAAAAGCAAGGTCATTAACGAAAAGAACAAGAAAAGATATAAAAACTCAATCAAAATCGGAACGCGGATTATATCTCTATTAATTATCATTGATATAATTTCATTCATTATATATTACTTAATTTTTGGCCTGCCAAACTAATGATATCTCTTTCACGCGTTAAACTCCTTACATAATCAGTATGATAATTGTAATAATAAAAAGAAAAAGGAGTTAATTATGATAGAATCCGATACAATTAAATTATTACGAGAGTGTGACGCGGGAATTAAAATGGGAGTAAAATCAATTGATGACGTTATTGACCGCGTATACAGCAAGCATTTTAAAGAACTTTTGAATAGCTGTAAGGACAAGCATGAAAAGCTTGACGCTGAGCTTCAGGCGCTTCTCGATAGATACGGAGATGAGGGTAAGAATCCAAGCATAATGGCTGAGGGTATGTCAAAAATGAAAACCGGAATTATGCTGACAATGAAAGATACAGATGAAACAATAGCAGATCTTATGACAGACGGCTGCAATATGGGTGTAAAGTCACTTTCAAAATATCTTAATAAGTATGCGGCAGCCGATGAAAAGTCTAAGGATATCTGTAAGCGGCTTATTAGCCTTGAAGAAAACCTTGCTTCCGAAATAAGAGTATATCTATAAAAAGAGAGGGCGAATTTCGCCCTCTCTTTTTATATCATAAAACCACGTAATAGTAGCAGTATATTAGAGTTAAAAATATTAAAGAAATTAAAAGCTTGTCACTTATCAGATATCTGTTTGTTATTATGTTTCTCATAATCCTTTGTAAAATATTCTACGATTCTATGCATCCAGGATCCAAAGTTGTTAAATACTTTCTGAATAAGAGAATCTATAGGATACGCGATCAACATAAGGACTGAGAGAACAAGTACAGCACCAAGCTTTAGAGGATGCAGGTCAAACATATCAGATAAGAGATATGCCCCACCTACATATAATAGTCCGCAACCGATTACAAGTATCTTATGGATCAAATTAAGTGGTCGTGCTACTCTTATGAGCATAAGATAAGCAACAAAAGAATAGAGGAAAATTGCAACTGTAGATGACTGTTCAATATCGAGTATCGGTTTGAAGGCGAATGCAAATAGCATTGACCAGCCAACAATAATCGCAGCAGATAATGCGGCCGGGAACGCCTTGAAAAGAACGTTTCTCAAGAATTTACCGCTTACTCTGTCATGATTGGATTCGAGAGCAAGGAAGAATGAAGGGATTCCGATAAAGAAATAGGATACAAGGGATATCTGAGCTGGCGTAAGCGGGTAATCGGCGACGAGCGCTATTGTAATTATCGAAAGAATAAAGGAAAAAATGTTCTTGACAAGATAAAGCGAAGCTGATCTCTGAATGTTGTTGATTACTCGTCTGCCCTCATCTACTACTGATGGCATGCTTGCAAAGTTGGAGTCAAGAAGAACGAGATCGGAAACGCTTGCTGCGGCTTCACTTCCCGACGCCATTGCTATGCTGCAGTCGGCATCCTTTAGCGCCAGAACGTCATTTACGCCGTCTCCGGTCATGGCAACAGTATGGCCTGCCTTTTTCAATGCGCGAATAAATAAGCGCTTCTGCTCTGGAGTAACGCGCCCGAAGACGTTATATTCAAGAATTGCCTTTGCAACCTTTTCCTTTGTATCAAGCAAAGATGCGTCAACGTATTTATTTGCACCCTCTATACCTGCTTCCTCCGCAGCTTTCGAAACGGTGAGCGGGTTATCGCCGGATATGACCTTGATTTGAACGCCCTGTTCTGCGAAATATCGGAACGTCTCCTTTGCCTCGGGACGGATTCGATTAATCAGAGTAACGAGGGCAACGGGGATAATGACACCGCCCAAAACTCCGTCGTTGAAAATATCGTCTCGTGAGTTTTCAGTGTATCTGTATTCTGCAAACAGAAGTACTCTCTCTCCAAGCGATGAGTGCTCTTCGATAACGCTTCTGAAACGGGAAAAGTCGTTTTTAAGAATAAATTCGGGCGCTCCTATCAAATATCCTTCGCCGTTTCCAAAGCTGACTGCACTGTATTTAGTGGCTGATGAAAAGCCTTTGATCGCGTTTGCGCCGCGATAGTTTTTGTGATCGTCAAAATGCTCTTTCAGAGCAGCCATAGTTATGTTATCATTATCCATATTTAGGACAAAGTCACGAACCAACCGCTCAGCACGGTAAACGTCATCAGAGCTATCACCGTCAAGCGGCACAACGCCTTTAACGTGCATCTCCGGCTCTGTAACCGTTCCGGTTTTATCAACGCAGATAACGTCTACGCGTGCCAGAGTTTCTATACACTTCATATCATGAACGAGAGTCTTTCTTTTTGCAAGACGTATAACACCAAGAGCAAGAGCGATTGAGGTAAGAAGATATAGTCCCTCAGGAATCATACCAATAACTGATGCGGCTGTTTTTTCAATGCTGACCTTAACCGGATTAGCGGCATCAGAATTAATTTCCATCTGAGTAAAGTACATTGCAATCGACATCGGAATTATAAGTATGCCTATTATTTTTATGAGAGTAGTCAAGGACTTCATCATACCAGGGCGCTGTTTCTTTTTCGCACGCTTAGCGTCAACGGTCAATTTTGAGGCAAATGATTCATATCCGACTCTAATAAGCTGCGCTTTGCACTTACCGGATACAATGAAGCTGCCTGACAGAAGCTCATCGTCCAGAGCTTTTTTAATCTCGTCGGATTCTCCAGTGACAAGAGCCTCGTTAACACTGACGCTTCCTTCGCATACTATTGCATCAGCGCAGACCTGATTACCTGCTTCAAAGATTACAATATCATCAAGCACCAGTTCGTCCGACGTAAGTAGTTCTTCTCTACCATCGCGAATCGTTTTGACAAGTGGAGATGAGACAAGAGAAAGGTTTTCAAGTGTTTTCTTAGCTCTCAGCTCTTGTATGATACCAATTATAGTATTTATCGCAACAATGGGCAAAAATGTCAGATGTTTAAAAGAACCGACTGAAATCAGGAGCGCACCAATTATGAAAAAGATAATGTTAAAATAAGTAAATACGTTTGTGATAATTATCTTTCCGATACTTGTTGATGAGTTGTCTACTGCATTATTAACGTATCCGTTTTCTTTTCTTTCTCTGACTTGAGAAGAGGTTAATCCGATATCAGGATCCGGATCATAGCGTTCGGCAGATTCGGCAGGCGGCTGATAAATCTGTTTTTCAAAAAGCGATGATTTGACTCTATCTATTAAAGAGTTATCGCTATCATTTTTTTTGCTCATAATTTACCTCATTTCGGAGATATTATATATTAATATTATAACACAACGCTTGACAAGTTGTAAATACCTTAATATATTATTTTCTTTTAACAAGAGGTAGCTAAATGAATAATAAGACAGATTACTCAAAATACAGCGAGAAACGCGCAAAGAAATCTCCTCTGTTGACAGACGTTTTAAAGGCATATTTAGTAGGCGGATTAATATGCACATTCGGTCAAGGCCTGACAGAAATATATACCGCGTTAAATTTGAAAGCAGATACTGTTAAAACCCTTGTTCCTGTTACATTGATTTTTATTGCATCTTTGCTTACAGGACTTGGTGTATTTGACAATATAGCGAAATTTGCAGGAGCAGGAACTCTTGTTCCGATTACCGGCTTTGCAAACGGAGTTGTATCACCCTCACTTGATAGTAAAGGAGAGGGCTTTGTATTGGGTGTTGGAGCAAATATGTTTAAGATAGCGGGACCTGTTATTGCGTATGGAACGGTTGCAAGCGTTATTTACGGAAGCATCTATTGGTTAACGACTTTATAATAAAATTCGAATAGATTAAAAAAGCTTGACCATTTTGGTCAAGCTTTTTTAATCGGTATTAAATACCAATGGGTTTGTCGGTATACAGTGCTTCCTTATAGGTGATCTCGTCAGTAATGCCAAGTGCCGGAACAACGTAGGATAGAACTTGATTCGCGAAGGTTTCGGTACCAATTGGAGTATAATAATGCACTGCATCGGAATGGGCATCGTCGGGTAGAGAAATCGAAACAGCATACAAATCATTTACCACAAAGCCGTGTTTCTTAACGATCTCAACGGCAACCTTGTTATAGGCTTCAATTTCCTCATTATATCGCTTAAAGTTTATGCTCGTTTTCTCAGACTGTACAGACGTAGAGGTTGCAAATATAACCTTAGCATCAGGAAACAATTTCTTGATACGAACGCATATACGCTCTATATAATAGGCGTAAACCTCGATCGGTGTATGTGGGTCTTCCTCAAACAAACGAAGGCAATCCCATAGACCGGCATTCCAATGAATCACGTCAACCTTGCCGTCCTCAATAAGTGATCTGTATTCATGAAGATAACGGAGGACGTATGACGCAAAGCGCGTATTTTCGTCAGGAAAATATACATTTGCCTTTCCATCAAGTGTTTTTTTTACGGCTTTGTCGTATCCCATACGAATGGAATCGCCAAGAATTAAAAGATTTTTCATAATGAGTACCTCTTTAAATATTATTTGTTATTAAATCTTGTTTGAATATAGCTTCGCAAGACCACCCTCGGATGTTTCACGGTAAAGATGCGAAAGATCTTTTCCGGTTTGGTACATCGTCTCAACAACGACATCAAACGAAACCTTACGGCTCGCGAATAGGAAGTTTGAAAGTGAAAGGGCGTTGATTGCACGCATAGCGGCGACCGCATTTCTTTCTATGCACGGTATTTGAACCAAACCGCATACGGGATCACAGGTCAGCCCGAGATGATGCTCCATTGCTACCTCTGCGGCGTACTCAATCTGGTCAATTCCCATTTCAAACAGCTCGCAAAGCGCCGCTGCCGCCATACTGCATGCAGTACCTATCTCAGCTTGGCATCCACATTCAGCTCCGCTAATTGATGCGTTAGTGCTTACAAGGTTTCCAATCAGTCCAGCAACGGCGAGTGCGCGCAATATATCGCTGTCAGAGAAGTGATTTTTATCTTGCATATATTTCAGTACTGCCGGCACAACTCCGGAAGCGCCACAGGTTGGCGCGGTCACGATAATTCCGCAATCTGCGTTCTGTTCGCTTACTGCAAATGCGTATGAGCAAACGAGACGGTTTTCCTTTGTCTGGGGGCTTTCGTCAATGTGCTTTTGATTAAAAAGGAACTGTGCCTTTCTTTCAACGTCAAGTCCACCCGGAATAATCCCCGTCTTGCTGAGCCCCTCGGAAATTGAATTCTGCATCGTTTTCCAAACCTCAAGTAAATATGTTTTTATGTCACTGCCCTCGTGATCAAAGACATAATCTGAAAGACGGATATTTTTCGATTTGCAATATGAAGCAATTTCAGTGAAGGTTTTATGAGAATATATATCTTCAGGGTAAAGGCATTCGTCACCGTCGGCTCGTATTTCCCCGCCGCCAATACTGTAATAACGTTTTCTGCCCTGCTCTGTGCCGCTTTTAAAAGCTATGAAATGACGGTGTTTGGATGAGCAAAGTCGTTCATTTCTTCATTGTAAACGATCTCTACGCTTACTTTACCAATAGTTTCCTTTATTGCCCTGTCCGTTGCGTGACCTTTACCGGTTTTTGCAAGTGAACCGTAAAGAATAACTCGTACCTCATCTACATCAGGATATTCGTTAAGAAAATTAGAAGCAGCATAGGACGGCCCCATAGTATGAGAGCTTGACGGCCCATAACCGATTTTATAAATGGTTTTGATAGATTTAATAACGTACACCTCATTTAGTTATGTCATAATTGTATCATAAACTAATCAGATTGTAAACATGTATTAAAAAATAGAAATCAAAACCATATCAATGTATATCACATAAATGACAAAAAAACTAAAATAGCACCCGCTTTTCAGGTGCTTTTTCTGTTTATGAGCGAAAAATAAGATATTTTACGCAGTTTTGCGTATGAATTCGAGCTCTCACATAATCGTTAGTTATAAGCAAATCGCTCGCTTGCGCTCACGGTGAAATAATTTGCTCCGAAATTGTGAAATTTGATGCTGTCGCATCAAGTAAAATTAAATCCACCCACCGCCGTAGCGATTTCACCCGGACGAAGTGAGGATTTCACATTGCAAAGCAATATTTCATTCACCCGAAAGGGTGGATTTAGTTGAAAAACCGACAAGTCGAAACTTGTCGGTTTTCTGGCTGGGGATGAAGGATTTGAACCCTCACAAACAGAGTCAGAGTCTGTCGTGCTGCCATTACACAAATCCCCATCAACAGGAGACATTATAACAGATTCAAACCAATTTGTCAATAGAAAAACGGAAGATTTTTAAACTTTTTTTAGAAGTTTTAGAATTAATGCTTTTCTCTGGTCCATGTACGAATATGCTTTTTCGAAATCACCGAGTGCGACAGCTGTTTTTTCAAGTAAGGTGAGCAAATAGGAACGTATCGGCGACGGCAAAATGCCGGAATTTGCTTCAATAAATCTCGAATAAGCACCGCGGTTATCATTCATTTTCAACTTTAAAATACCGTCGGTCAGGTATAGATACGCCTTGTTTTCATAAAGAGGCATCTCAGCTGCACCGCTCAACACATCTGTATTGGTGTTTTCTGACAACTGAACAAATCGTGCAAAGTTAACAATGTCGCATGAAGAAAGCGCATAATTTGATACCCGTGAAATAAATTGAACTTCTTTTCCGCTTTCGTATGAAAATGTAAACCCGTCAAGCAATGCTCGGTAGGTCTTACCCTCATTAATCATGTGCTTTTCGAGCAGGTCTTCTCTTTTCAGTGCGTCCGAAATGAGCTTCTGCGCTTCCTTAATAGGCGCGTTTCCGTTCATCTTATCGACGCCAAGAAGATACATAGATCTAACCGTGTAAATGTCTTTTTCGTCAGGATAATATTCCAGACCATCAAGATATTGAAGGCAAAGATCATAGTTCCCTGCAGCAAACTCTTTCTTAATCATTGAGAGTAGACGCTCGTTCTTAAGCTTTGTTCCGTCATCGTGATCGTCTGTCAAATACCCGACCGGCACCGATAGGCGGGTTGAGATGGCTTCAAGTGTTGACAGAGACGGAAGGGCTTCACCGTTTTCTATACGGCTTAGCATGTTGCGCGTGACAATGCCCTCGGAAAGCTCCTTCTGAGTCATTCCGAGCTCGTTTCTTATTGCTTTAATCTTGTCACCAAGCTTTGAAAACGGTTCGCCACGGTATTTCATAAATTTCTGCCTTTACTTATTCATCACTGCGTAGAGTTAATTTAGCTTCGATTTCTTTTGATTTTGTTTCAAGTGTGCTAAGAAGAGCTTCAGATCTGGATTTAAGGTTATCTGCAACGCTCTCCAGCTTAATATTTGTTTCGCCTATAACAGCACCGTATTGTGTGACACATTCAATGGCAAAATCCCTTACTTTCGAGTTAACATTGCAAATTATCTCGTCTCTTAGCTTATTAGCCTCTTCCTTAACACTATTCGCGTAGGTATCTGCTTCGCTTCTTATAAGTGCGGCTTGGTCATTTGCTTCTGCTACTATTTTTTCGGCGTTCGTATTTGCAGAAATAATGATGTTACCCACCTGAGCACTCATCTCATCATAAATTTTGCTCTTTTCCGCTTCATTCTTTACTGCGTTTTCCTCGTTAATACGACTAATTTCGTTATTTGCATCCTCGAGTTTTGTTAAAAGCTCATTATATTCCTCATTTGTATGCTCGGGAATTGGCTGTTCAAGAGCGCATTTTAGTTTAGCTTCAAGCTCGGAAATATATGCATGCATATCCGCTTCTTTTCGCGCAAATATACCGTTCAACTGCTCGATATATGCGTTAACGTCGTCACGGTTATATCCTCTGAACGACTCTCTGAATCTGATTTCGCGATTATTCACTTCAACTTACCGTTCCTTCTACTCTTATTTATCTTCTTATTATTATCGAATTTAGAATTTTTATTATTTTTCCTTCCAACATTTCTTCTGATTTCGGCAAAATTCGACCTTCTAAACGCAGCAGGTGCTACAAGGCAATCCTTTCCTGTTCCGATAAGTTCTTCTCTCTTGCAAATACGGATCGCCTCGCGTATAAGATCATGGTTTTCTTTTCTGTTATACTGGAGTAACGCCCTTTGAAGCTGCTTTTCTTTATAATCCGTTGTGCAATAAACGGGTTTGCCGCTCAACGGATTAATACCCGTATAATACATTACGGTGGAAACTGTCCCGGGGGTCGGGTAAAAATCTTGAACCTGTTCGGGACGTATTCCGTTTCTCTTGAGATACAAAGCAATTTCAAGCGCATCATTAAGCGTGCTGCCGGGATGACTGGACATCAGATATGGAACAATATACTGTTCCTTTCCGCACTCTTCACTATACTTGAAGTATCTTTCCTTGAACTTTTCGTAAACCTTCACGCTCGGCTTACCCATCATGTTAAGGACGTTATCGCAGATATGCTCGGGAGCGACCTTAAGCTGACCGCTTACGTGGTCGGTTACAAGCTTGCGGAAAAAGGTTGGATCCTTATCCTCAAGCATATAGTCGTAGCGAATTCCCGAACGGATAAATACCTTTTTTACACCTTTTACGCGCTCGATCGCGCGGAGAAGCTCGATATATTCTGTGTGATCCGCCTTAAGGTTTTTACAAGGCGTGGGGGCAAGGCATTTTCGGTTAAGACAAACGCCGTCCTTAAGCTGTTTTTCGCAGGCGGGACCTCTGAAGTTTGCGGTCGGACCGCCCACGTCATGGATATATCCCTTGAAATCGGGCATTGAAGCAATTAGCTCGGCTTCTTTTACACAAGATTCAATGCTACGAGATCGCACAGTTCTTCCCTGATGGAATGTGAGCGCACAGAAATTACAGCCGCCGAAGCAGCCGCGGTTGTGTGCTATTGAAAACCTGACCTCTTCGATGCCGGGTACACCTCCAGCCTTTTCATACATAGGATGATAGGTTCTCGTATAAGGAAGCGCGTAAACAGCGTCAAGCTCTTCCCTTTCAAGAGGCGGCATTGGTGGATTTTGAACAAGCATTTTACCATCGTATATTTCGATAACCGCTTTTCCGCTTATACTGTCCTGGTTAAGATATTGGATCTTGTATGCCTCTGCATACTTTTTCTTATCGGTCTTTAGCTCGTCATAGGTAAAGGTATCAACTCGCGGAAAATGTACCTTATCGTCAATCGAAGTAAGGTACACTGTTCCTCTGACATCGTGTATCTTCTTTACAGGCACACCCTTATCAAGAAGTGAGGCGATTCGCAGCAGAATATTTTCGCCCATACCGTACGTCAGAATGTCAGCACGGCTGTCAACGAGAATACTTCTTCTTACCTTGTCGTCCCAATAATCGTAATGTGCAAATCGACGAAGCGACGCTTCAAGACCGCCTATAATTATCGGAACGTCGCCGTATGCTTCTCTTATTCGATTACAATACACTATCACAGCGCGGTCGGGACGGTTTCCCATCTTTCCGCCGGGTGAATAGTAATCATAGTTGCGTTTTTTCTTTGATACCGTATAATGCGCGACCATAGAGTCGATATTACCGGCGCTTACGAGAAATCCAAGGCGCGGCTTGCCGAAACGCTTGAAATCACCAGCGCTCTTGTAATCGGGCTGTGAAAGCATAGCTATTCTAAAGCCTGCATTTTCAAGCACTCTCGAGATGATTGCCGGCCCAAAGGACGGATGGTCAACGTAAGCGTCTCCGTTAACGTAGACGAAATCGGGTCTATCCCATCCGCGCTCTGTCATTTCTTCGCGCGTAACGGGCAGAAACATATTATCCTTCATACCGGCAACCTCCTTTAAGTGTTTTCATAAAAATTTATTTCTGTACTTCAACCATTTCGAAGGCCTCGAGAATGTCGCCTTCCTTGATATCGTTGAACTTTTCAAGTCCGACACCGCACTCGTAACCGTCGTTAACTTCCTTAACGTCGTCCTTGAAGCGGCGGAGCGAGGAAATCTTATCCTCAAAGATTACTATACTGTCGCGGAGAACGCGGATAGACGCCTTCCTTGTGATCTTACCGTCAAGGATGTAGCATCCGGCAATTGTTCCGACGTTGGGAACGCGAATCGTCTGACGAACCTCTGCGTGACCGAGAAGCTCTTCCTTGAATACGGGAGCAAGAAGTCCCTTCATAGCCGCAGTGATCTCTTCAATGCACTCGTAGATGATACGGTAGGTGCGTACGTCGACCTTCTGGCGCTCAGCAGAATCGAGAGCTACGCGGTCGGGACGAACGTTAAATCCAACAACGATCGCGTTAGATGCAGATGCAAGGGTAACGTCGTTCTCGGTTATACCGCCGACTGCGGAGTGAATAACGCGGACCTTAACTTCCTCGTTAGAGAGCTTTTCAAGCGATGCCTTGACCGCTTCTGCGGAACCGACGACGTCTGCCTTAACGATGACGTTAAGCTCCTTAGCACCGTCAGAGATCTGTGCAAAGAGATCGTCAAGACTAACTTTGGAGTTCGCCTTGAATTCCTCTTCCTTGATCTTTGCCTTGCGCTTATCAGCAAGCTCTCTTGCCATTCTTTCGTCTTCAACAGCATTGAACTCGTCACCTGCGGTAGGAACCTCGGCAAGACCGATTATCTCAACGGGAACGGAGGGACCTGCCGTCTGTACGTTGTTGCCCTTATCGTCCTTCATTGCTCTTACACGGCCGACTGCGGTTCCTGCGATGATAGTATCGCCTCCCTTAAGCGTGCCGTTCTGAACAAGGATGGTAGCAACGGGACCGCGGCCCTTATCAAGCTTAGCCTCGATTACGATACCCTTTGCACGGCGGTTCGGGTTTGCCTTAAGCTCCTTCATTTCAGCGACCATAAGTACGCTTTCAAGGAGATTATCAATACCCTTCTTGGTAAGCGCGGAAACAGGACAGCAAATTACGTCTCCGCCCCATTCCTCGGGAATAAGGTCGTACTTCGTAAGCTCCTGTTTTACGTTATCAGGGTTAGCTGCGGGTTTATCCATCTTGTTTATAGCAACAACGATGTCAAGACCTGCTGCCTTTGCATGATTTATCGCCTCAACAGTCTGCGGCATGATTCCGTCATCTGCTGCAACAACGAGAATTGCTATATCGGTAGCCTGAGCACCTCTTGCACGCATCGCGGTGAACGCTTCGTGACCGGGCGTATCGAGGAATGTTATCGGCTGACCGTTAACGGTAACGCTGTATGCACCGATGTGCTGTGTAATACCGCCTGCCTCACCTGCCGTTACGTTTGCATGCCTGATAGCGTCAAGAATAGAGGTCTTACCATGGTCAACGTGTCCCATAACGACTACGACAGGGGCGCGGCCGACGAGGCTTTCTTCGGTATCTTCTGCTTCGTCGAAGAGCTTTTCCTCAATGGTGACGGTAACTTCATGGTTAACCTTAGCTCCAAGCTCATCAGCGATAAGATATGCAGTCTCGTAATCAACTATCTGGTTGACGTTAGCCATAACGCCGAGCATCATGAGCTTCTTGATAACCTCGGATGCTGTGACCTTAAGGCGTGTAGCAAGCTCTCCAACCGAGATCTCGTCGGGAATATTAACGGTAAGCTGCTGCTTTCTTGCCTTTTCGAGCTCTGCCTGCATTTTCTGCTTTTCCTGTGCTGTACGGCGGTCCTTTGCTTTGTGGGGCGCTTCGGGACGTTGATTATTATTCTTGCTCTTGCCGAACTTCTGCTTTTCGGCGAAGAAGCTATTTCTTCTGTCGTCATGAGCAACGAAATTGTCGAGCTTTTCATCGTATTTTGAAAGGTCTACGTTTGTAGCTCTTGTGTCCACGACTCTTGTCATGCCGACGTGGCTTTCCTTGTGCTCTTTAATAACAGTTCCGCTCGGCTCGTCGTTTCCGTTTGAACGGAAGGGCGTCATCTGCTGCTGAGCCGGCTTTTTCTTTTCTTCTTTAGGCACAATCTTTGTTCTGTTGAAGTCGGGCTTATTATCAAAGCGCGAATTATCCTTGCCCTGACGGCTGTCGGGACGCTTGATATTCTTCTTTGCCTCTTCCTCGGCTTTCTTCTTTGCTTCCGCTTCAGCTTTTGCTTTTGCCTCTGCGTCTGCCCTTGCCTTTTCTTCGGCTGCCTTCCTTGCAGCTTCCTCGGCAATTCTCTTTTCTTCTGCTTCTTTTTCTTCTCTTAATTTTGCCTCGGCCTCAAGCTCTTCTTTAGAGAGAACCTTGACGATGGTTACCTTTCCTGCCATATAGTCGTCGAAATTGGCGACCTGCGCCTTAGAGGTAAGCGCTTCGAGAATAATATTGAACTCGTCAGACTCTATAACTGAGGAATGCTTTCTGTCGACCATTCCAAGAGAAGTTACGAGATCAAGAAGGTCCTTGCTCTTTATATTGAGGTCCTTTGCGAGAGTACTGATCTTATATTTGGTGTTATTTATCATACTGTATCCATCCTTTCCGGCTATTAGCTTTTAAGTGACGAAAGCGACTGTGGGAGTGCGATAGCTTTTCTTATACCGTCTGCAAAACCGCGGTCAAAGGTCGCACACGCCGCAGCAGAAGCCTTACCTATACGGTCGGCTATTTCCGTCTGGCTCAATGCGGAGATATAAAACTCAACCCGATAGTATTTGCAGGCGTTAATAATGCGCTTTTTAGTGTTTTCCGATGCGTTTGACGCGATAACAACGATACCGTGCGTACTGTATCCCTTTATGCTATCATCCTCGCTCGGAAATCCGTGACGTCTTATCTCGTCGCAAATTCTGTCTGTACCGGTTTCAAGCTTTCCCGCCTTCTTCGCAAAACCGAAGAGCGAAAGAATCTTCGAATTGACGGCTACTTTTACTGCATTGTTATCAATTTTCACATTCAGCCACCTGCCCCTCGAGCTTTTCATAGATTTCGTCGGAAATGCTTACCGACAAAGATCGTTCAAGCTTTTTCGCTTTTCTTGCTTTCTTGAAACATTCGGAGTCACGGCATATATATGCGCCTCTGCCCGACATTTTACCTGTCGTATCAAGGAACACATCGCCGTTTTGAGTTTTAACAACTCTAATTAGCTGATTCTTTGGAAACTGATTTCCGCACCCTACGCAGTTGCGTTCGGGAATCTTCTTATTCTGTACAGGCAATTTGATCACTCGCTGACTTTTATATCAATTTTGAAGCCCGTAAGACGAGCCGCGAGGCGTGCGTTCTGACCTTCCTTGCCGATAGCAAGAGAAAGCTGATCAGCATCTACGTATACGCGGCAGATCTTTTCGCCTTCAAGGATCACGTCGTTTACGGTTGCGGGAGAAAGAGCTGCTGCGATAAATTCGGCAGGATCCTCGCTATACTTGATTATGTCGATTTTTTCACCGCCAAGCTCGCTGATTATCGTATTGATACGCATACTGCGGTTACCGATACAGGAGCCGACCGCGTCTACTGAATCATCTGTAGAGTAGACAGCGACCTTACTTCTCGAGCCGGCTTCTCTCGTTACGTTCTTAATGACAACCGTTCCGTCCTGAACCTCGGGAACCTCAAGCTCAAAGAGGCGCTTAACAAGACCCGGATGTGTTCTTGAAAGAGTTACAAGGGGACCGCGGCTTTCCTTTTTGACTTCAGTAACGAATACCTTGATTCGCTCGCCGTCCTTGAAAGCGTCACCGGGGATCTGCTCACCCTTGATAAGGGTTGCAATCGACGTGCCGGTATCAACGGTTACGTTTCCGGTAGAGTCATCGGTACGAAGAACGGTTGCGGTAATAATCTCTCCACGCTTATCTTCGTATTCTTTAATAAGCATTCCGCGCTCTGCTTCTCTTATTCCCTGAATGATAACCTGCTTTGCGGTCTGCGCGCTGAGACGGCGGAAATTCTTCGTATCCATCTTAACCTCAGCCATAGTTCCGAGCTTATAGCGGCGGCTTACCTTCTTAGCCTGTTCAACGGTAAGCTGGGTTTCGGGATCCTCAACCTCTTCAACTACCTGATAGAGACGGTACATTTGTACGTCCTTCTTCTCAGGGTCAAGAACTATTCTTACCTGTGCGTTAGGGCCCTGATCCTTCGCAAAGGCGTTCATAAGAGCAGCTTCTACTCTTTCAAGCATATACTCCTTAGGAATTCCCTTCTGCTTTTCGAGAAGGTCGAGTGCTTCAAAAAATTCTGCGTTCATTTTTTTCTTTATTCCTCCAAATAGGTTTAATCTTCAAAATCAAAATGTAAGCTTATTCTTGCCGCCTTGTCAAGCGGAATAATAACGTCGTCAACAGTTACGGTCTTTTCTTCTTCGCTGTACCCGTTAAGGATTCCGACGTACTGCTTCTGACCGTCAACGGCAGTAAACAGCTTTACGTCTACCTTTGAGCCCATACAGACCTCAAAATGGAAAGGACGCGTCAGATCCCTCTCGACACCGGGTGAAGATACCTCAAGATAATACTGTACGGGAATCGGATCGCTCTCGTCAAGAATGGGATCGATTCCGCGGTGTACCGCCTCACAGTCGTTAATATCAACGCCGTTTTCCTTGTCGATAGTAACGCGGAGAATCTGTCTTGCGCCCTCTTTAACGTACTCAACGTCCCAAAGAGAACATCCAAGCTCGTTTACCGTCGGAAGGATCAGATCCCAAACTGTGTCAGCAATATTCTTTTTTGCGTTTGCCACTATATCACCTCAATTTGTCTCAAACAAAGAATTAAGAGTAGGCGTCAACCTACTCTTAATTCTCCGTATTTTATTAACCGTAAAAATTATAACACAATGAAAATCAAATTGCAAGAGTTTTTAAAAATTTTTTCGAAAAATATTTTTATATCGAATAATGAGGATTAGGTTTTATCTGCGAAAGCTTATATCCGTTCATTACCTTTGCGTTGATCTTTACTTTAGCAGCAAGCTCCGAATAGAAATTGTGATATACCTCGCGAGTAGCATGTTCTGTGAACTTCAGGTCCGTCAGCTGTGTTATATCCATGTCTGAAAGATCCGCAAACGGAGTTAATTCACAAATCTGAATATAGAAAATAGCTTCCTCCTCGTTGACTGTGATAATGTCATCGGTTTTTGCGTCTTTGACCGCCTTTAATATTTCCGGTCCCCATATGTCGATATTGTTTTCAGAAATAAAGAAACCGTTTGGATACGAGGACGTATCGTATTCACTGTAATCCTTTATCAAACTATCAAAGTCTGTTCCGGATGAGAGCTTTGATTTGAATTCGTCGATCTTTTTATTCTTTTGAGCAAGCTCCTCGTCGGTAAGAGGTTTAGATACGAGATTTCCCGCATTATCGTAAACGTAATTCCCGTCCTTATCAACTTCAATCTCGGTTGTGTAAAATACAACGTACTTGATTCGAGAATAGTGCTTTTCATAGTAATCAATAAGAACAGCGTCAGTAATCTCGAGAGGACCGTCTTGACCGAAGAGAGTATCGTAAACGTAATCGTGCTTCGCTTCCCAAAGATATATTTCCTCGAGAGCGTCGATGTTAAGCATCATTTTGGAGAGTGTTGAGTTTAAACTGCCCCTGCCGCCATAGAAATCTATCTTTTCTTTAATATCACTCTTGATCGATTTTTTTATTGTAGACGGAAGCTTGAGTTTGTATCTTTTGTAAAGATCCTGAGAGATGAGATAATTTGTGATCTCTTCGTTCAAAAGCTCGGTAAAGTATTCTTCAACAGTATGAGTTTCATCAAACATTGAGTTCCAAAATTCAGGCGTATCAGATGCGTCGGTATATGAAGCAAGAATATTACGTTTGTACGTTGACAGCCAATAATTGTAGAATTCCTCCGTGAGCTTTATTCCATTATACTCCATTACCGTGTCATATTTCGAACGATATCCGCAGGATGAGAACAGCAACGGAAACATAATAGCTGTTATCAGGACGGTTGCTATAAGCTTGATATATAACTTCATTGTTTATCCTCCGTTTCGGCGGTATTCATGATCGTTTGATAATCGCTGAGAAGATCGATTGCTTTTTTGAAGACATCGTCACCTGACTTGGTTCTCAGTGTAACGTATGGCTTTAGCTCAAGGCTCATGAGGATCGCGCCCTTTCTGTCTGCGGTAAGCATTGACCAAATTCTTATATCCATCTTGTTGGGGTAGAATATCACAGAGCTTCCGCGCTTAACTATCTTGTTAATGCCGCAAGCAGATCCGTATGCACGAAGAAGCGATACGTCAAGGAGAGACGATACAGATCTGGGAATATCACCGTATCTGTCAAGAAGCTCATCAACGATATCCATTTTATCCGCAATGTTTTCAATAAGTGATATCTTTTTATAAGCGTCTATTCTCTGGACAGGGCTTTTAATATAGCTTTCGGGAATGAACGCGCTGACGTTCATTTCTACTGCACATTCTGTTTTTTCCGCCTTAGTCTCGCCCTTTTCTTCAAGAATGGCTTCGTTAAGGATCCTCATATACATATCGTAGCCGACATTTTCGATATGACCGTGCTGTTCAGACCCAAGAATATTTCCCGCACCCCTTATCTCAAGGTCTCGAAGTGCAACCTTAAATCCTGAACCAAATTCTGTATACTCGCGAATCGCGCCAAGACGCTTTGCGGCAATTTCTGTAAGAATCCTTCCCTTTTGATAAGTGAAATACGCATATGCGCGGCGCGACGAGCGACCGATTCTGCCTCTGATCTGATGAAGCTGGGAAAGACCGAGACGGTCAGCGTCTTCAATGATAAGTGTGTTTGCGTTAGGGACGTCGACGCCCGCTTCAATGATCGTCGTGCTTATAAGAATGTCAATATCTCCCTCGAGCATCGATCTCCAAATATCGGAGAGCTCTTCCTTATCCATTTTGCCGTGTGCAACTGCAATTTTTGCATCCGGTGCCAGTTGCGAAACCTTGGCATAAACATCAGCCATATTGTCTACACGGTTATGCAGATAAAAAACCTGACCTCCACGTCGAAGTTCCTTTGCGATAGCATCAGAGAGTATCATTTCGTCATATTCAAGAACGTAAGTTTGAACCGGGACTCGGTCGTTTGGCGCTTCTTCGAGGACTGACATATCACGAATTCCGCTCATTGCCATGTTAAGCGTTCGTGGAATAGGCGTAGCAGTTAGCGTCAAGGTATCAACTCCGGACGAGAGCTGTCGGAGCTTTTCCTTTGCGGCAACTCCGAAGCGTTGTTCTTCGTCTATTATAACAAGCCCGAGGTCCTTGAAAACGACGTCTTTAGAAACAATTCTGTGCGTTCCTACAACAATATCGACCTCTCCGCGTCGGACACGGCGGAGGGTTTCCTGCTGCTGCTTTGCGGAGCGGAATCGAGAAAGCATATCGACTCTCACCGGGAATCCGCGCAAGCGCGAGAGGAGCGTTTGATAGTGCTGAAGAGCAAGAATGGTAGTAGGAACAAGTATCGCTACCTGTTTACCCGACTCTACAGCCTTAAATGCGGAACGAAGTGCTACCTCAGTCTTACCAAATCCTACGTCACCGCACAGGAGACGATCCATCGGTCGAGCCGCCTCCATATCCCGCTTCACCTCGGAAATTGCATTCAACTGACCGTCAGTCTCTTCATACGGGAATGCGGCTTCAAAGTCTCTTTGCATATCATCGTCGGGGAGAAAAGCAAATCCGGGGCGTCTTTGACGCTCGGCATACAGCTGAATAAGCTCCTTTGCCATTTCTTTTGCGGCTGCCTTTGCCTGACGTTTCGTCTTGCCCCATTCGGCTCCTCCGATACGGGAAAGCTTAAGCGTTCCGTCCTCTCCTTTTGCTCCGATGTACTTTGAAATACTGTCAAGCTGCTCACATGGGAGATAAATGATATCGGTACCTGCATATTTAATCTTAATATAATCTCTCGTTATCCCGTCAACCGTTACACTCTGTATGCCGAGAAACATTCCAATTCCATGCGTAACGTGAACAACGTAATCGCCTTCGCAGAGATCGGCATATGACATAATCTTCTCTCTTGCCGATTTCTTTTTGGTTCTGTTCTTCCGTCCCTTGATTACAGGGAAGTTATAACTGCTTCCCGCGGAATAGGTTGACAGGATCGCAAAACGCGAGGCAGATAGTTCAAAGCCGGGCAGCGAAAGCCCATACCTTATAACGGTATTTGTTCCAACATCAAAGGAAAAGTCATCATTAACTATCGGAGCGATGATTCCTTCCGCTTCGAGCATTGAAGAGAGATTCTTTGCCATTATCTCGTTGTCACAAAGCAAGACGGAGTTATACTCACCTTTTATATAAGAACGCAAGTCTTCGATGAGCAATTCAAAATTCTCGCTGTATGAAACGGTCTGTTTAGTTGACATACTGAAAATTGCAGCAAATCGCATATCAACAATACTGCTCATAAATGAGTCTGCAATTATCCCCGAATGTGTGCAGACAGCCTTGTTAATCGTTTCATAGTCACCGCCGTAGCTTGCGGCAGAACCGTTGATAAGCCCCTCCTCAAGGAGAGACCTAACATTCTGCTTTGTATGCCACTCATAGGATTTAACTCGCTCTATACAGGCATTATAATCCTTACAAAATATCACGGAGCGGTCGTCAAAATAATCGAAAAGACATTCGTGTTGTTCATAAATTAGTGAAATATATTTATCGGCAAAGCGAAGCTCTGTTTCAGAGCTTATAGCCTCCATTTCGGATGCCAACGTATCTTTTGCCTTTTCATTTTTTGCTTTTTTTATAAGAGCTTTTATATTTGACGCAATTCTTTGTCTTGCATCAGCATCAACGATCAGTTCTCTTGCCGGAGTAATCTTTACTTCATCAATCTGCAGGATCCTTCTTTGGGTAATGATAGCAAACAGTCCCATACTATCAATATCATCGCCGAAAAATTCTATTCGCACCGGGTTCTCACTTCCGGCAGGAAAGACGTCGAGTATGCCGCCGCGCACAGAAAACTGCCCAACACCGTCTACCATATCTACGCTCTGATACCCCGACGTGACAAGCATTTCCTTGATTTTGACCATGTCAGCCGAATTGTTAATTGACAAATTAAACGTAGCACCTTCAAGCTTTCTTTTCGGCATAGTGTATTGAAGCGCCGCGTCCGGGGTGGTGATTACAACGTCGCATGTTCCGTCGAGGATCGAATGAAGCACGCCAAGCCTCTCGTGCTCATACTCACGGGAGGCGGAAATATTATAAAATACAAGGTCACGGTAACTGTAAGGCTTTGCATTCAAACCAAGAGCCGTGAATGTGTTGAGCGCGCGCATCACTTCTTTTTCATCGGGAACAAGGAGAAGCACTGTTTTGGAACCGTTTTTACGGATATTTTCAATCACAGTTGCAAATATCGCATTACGCGCGCCGTCACAAAGTCCCACAAGACGCGAAGGGTGCGGAACTCGTGCCGTCATTTGCTCCTTAACAGTAGATAGAAGCTCATTATACTCGCGCTCGTTTTTTAGAATGTTAGAAATAAAATTCATATCAGTTGTACTTACACATCGCGTCGTCTATCCTTCCCTGAATCAGAAGAGGAATAGCATCTACAGCGTTATTTAATGCGGCATTGAAATCTCCATCAAGTTCAGCGGGAATCCTTCCAAGCACCCAGTTTATCATATTCCCGCCGGAAGGAAGCTTCCCTACGCCTATACGAATACGCGGAAACGCATCGCTTGAAAGCTGGTAAATAATGTCGCGCAGACCCTTTTGTCCGCCGTCGCTTCCCTTTCGTCTTACTCTGATCTTTCCTACGTCAAGCTGAACGTCATCGGAGATCACAACAATGTTTTCGGGTGGGACTTTATAGAAGCTTGCGGCATCGCGGATGGCTTCACCGGAACGGTTCATATATAACTGCGGCTTCATTATCAGCACACGCTTGCCGCCTATGTCCGCCTCGGAAGTCAGTGAATTAAACTTAGAGCGTGTAACGCTTATTCCGTTCTTCTGACAGTAAAGATCGAGCGCCAGAAATCCGGCATTATGCCGAGTTCTTTCGTATTCCTTTCCGGGGTTCCCGAGTCCTGCCAAAATATGGGTGATAGGCATGATGGGTGCTCGCTCATATTCAATTTTCTTAAATAAGTCAAAAATATTAGCCATATTAGTTCCTCAGTGAATAATTTGACAACGACCAAAGGCGGACCTTCGTCCGCTTGTAAATATTATATTATATTTCTCACTCTTTTTCAAGTCGTATTTTGTGTAATGGAAATAAATTTACAATTTTTCGTTCGTAGATATGATTTCGGTAAGTTTTTCGGGCATTATGTTAAATACATTGGTAGTTTGCACAATAACATGAAAAATGCACCTTCATTTTTGAACAGCCGTTTCAATTTATTAAAAGTTTGTAAATAATTTTGAAAAAGATGGAAATAATAGTATTTATATGGTAAAATGTCGGGTGGACAAAATATAAATTTTGCGAATAATTAATTGGAGGATTATTACTATGGCAAAAAAGTATTGCTACCTCTTCTCTGAGGGTAACGCAAATATGCGTGAGATCCTTGGCGGTAAGGGCGCAAACCTCGCAGAGATGACCAATATCGGTCTTCCTGTTCCCCAGGGCTTCACTATTTCGACCGAAGCTTGTACCCAGTACTATGAAGACGGCCGTCAGATCAACGCTGAAATCATGGCTGAGATCATGGACTACATTGTTAAGATGGAAGCTGTTACCGGCAAGAAGTTCGGTGACCTCGAGAACCCCCTTCTCGTTTCCGTTCGTTCCGGTGCTCGTGCATCGATGCCCGGCATGATGGATACCATTCTTAACCTCGGTCTTAACGAAGAAGTTGTTGAGGTTATGGCAAAGAAGTCCGGCAATGCTCGTTGGGCATACGACTGCTACAGAAGATTTATCCAGATGTACTCCGACGTCGTTATGGAAGTCGGTAAGAAGTACTTCGAAGAGCTCATCGACAAGATGAAGGAAGAAAAGGGTGTTAAGCTCGACGTTGAGCTTACCGCTGACGACCTTAAGGAGCTCGCTAATCAGTTCAAGGCAGAGTACAAGGCGAAGATCGGTACTGACTTCCCCTCTGATCCTAAGGAACAGCTCATCGGTGCTGTTAAGGCAGTATTCCGTTCTTGGGACAACCCCCGTGCAAACGTTTACCGTCGTGACAACGATATTCCCTACTCTTGGGGTACCGCTGTAAACGTACAGGCAATGGCGTTCGGTAACATGGGTGATAACTGCGGTACCGGCGTTGCGTTCACTCGTGACCCTGCTACCGGTGAAAAGAAGCTTATGGGCGAGTTCCTCACCAACGCACAGGGCGAGGACGTCGTTGCAGGCGTTCGTACTCCTATGCCGATCGCTGAAATGGCTAACAAGTTCCCCGCTGCATTCAAGCAGTTTAAAGAAGTTTGCCAGATCCTAGAAAATCACTATCATGATATGCAGGATATGGAGTTCACCATCGAGAATGAGAAGCTCTATATGCTCCAGACCCGTAACGGCAAGAGAACTGCTCCCGCAGCTCTTCAGATTGCAGTTGACCTCGTTGCAGAGGGCCACAAGACCAAGGAAGAGGCCGTTCTTATGATCGACCCCAGAAACCTTGACACTCTTCTTCACCCCCAGTTTGATGCAAAGGCTCTCAAAGCTGCTACACCTATAGGCAAGGGTCTCGGTGCTTCTCCCGGCGCTGCTTGCGGTAAGATTGTCTTCACTGCTGACGATGCAGAGGCATGGAAGGCACGCGGCGAGAAGGTTGTTCTCGTTCGTCTTGAAACTTCACCTGAGGATATCACAGGTATGAAGGCTTCACAGGGTATCCTCACAGTTCGTGGCGGTATGACTACTCACGCTCCTGGTGTTGCTCGTGGTATGGGTACATGCTGCGTAT
>JAZNTT010000081.1:0-39630 GCA_045591885.1 Eubacteriales bacterium
CTCCCGAACGAATCGTTCGGGAGTTTTAATAATATAAAAAACGGCTCGAACGAGCCGTTTTTTTATATTATATCTTGAGGGTTTCCTCAATATAGTCAGCCGCAGCCTCCATGGCATCGCATTCCATAAGCTCAAGAGCGCCCTTGTCGCAGAGGTTTGCAAGCGAGGGGTCGATCGGCACCTTAGCAAGTACCTTAAGACCGTATTCGTTAGCTACGTCCTCAACGTGGCTTTCACCGAACACCTTGATCTGCTTGCCGCAATCGGGGCAGGAGAGATAGCTCATGTTTTCAACGATTCCGAGAACGGGGACGTTCATAAGCTTTGCCATTCTGACAGCCTTAGCTACAATCATAGAAACAAGCTCCTGAGGGCTGGTTACGATAACGATTCCGTCAAGAGGGAGAGACTGAAAAACGGTAAGCGGAACGTCGCCGGTTCCGGGAGGCATATCGACGAACATATAGTCGACGTCGTCCCAGAAAACGTCGGTCCAGAACTGCTTTACGGTTCCTGCAATAACAGGACCTCTCCAAACAACGGGAGTAGTATCCTCGTCAAGAAGAAGATTAAGGCTCATGATCTTTGTTCCCATCTTTGAAACAACAGGGAATATTCCTCTGTCATCGCCCTTAACGGGACCCTTTACACCGAATATCTTCGGAATCGACGGGCCGGTAATATCCGCGTCAAGAATACCCGTCATAAGCTCTCTGCGGTTCATGGTAATTGCGAGCATTGAAGTGACGAGGGATTTACCGACACCGCCCTTACCGCTGACTATACCAATAACTCTTTTGATCTTGCTGTGAGCATTTGCGGGAGCGAGCAGGCTTTCTTTTTGGGAAGAGCAGCTGCCGTTGCTTGCACAAGTGCTGCAGTCATGTGTACATTCTGACATTATATTGCCTCCTGAAATTACATCTACAATATGATATTATACCCCCGTTTATCGGAAAAATCAATAGGAAAATGAATAAAAAAACTGTTTGTAATTCTTTTGTGAATTTTGTTAAAAAAAGTAAAATCGGGAATAATATGTGATATAATTTAGTTAAAGAAATGAAAGGAGAACGAACTTTGGATATTTTTGTAAATACCGCCTTATTCAAATATGTAATGCGCTTTCTTGACGGAACGTCGCCGATGAAGGCACATATAAAATACACTATGCCGAAGCCTCTTTGTCCTATCGGAATGGCCAATACAAAGCCGCTTCCAAGGGTCTCGTCTGAAAACGTCGGGATACCATCCTCGGTTCTCTCCGCGTTTCTTGACGAGGCGATAAATAAATGCGGTCTTGACCTACACGGCGTTACCGTTGTCAGAAACGGCAACGTCATTTGCGACGCACAGATAGGTCCTTACCGAAGTGAATATTACCACGTCTGTCATTCTCTCAGTAAATCAGTTACCGCGATGGCGATAGGAATGCTTATTGACGAGGGCAGGCTGACCCTTGACAGTAAGGTCACGAAGCTTCTCGAAAAACGCGTGCCGGCACTGTCTATGCTGGGATACCGTTCGCTTACCGTACGTCATCTGCTCACAATGACCTCGGGCGCATCCTTTGCCGAAACAGGTGTTACAGTCGAAAAGCATTGGCTCAAAGCCTTTTTCGAGTCGGGAATTACGTCAGCCCCGGGTAAGAAATTTCACTATAACAGCCTTAATTCGTACGTTCTTTCCTGTATCGTAAAGGAAGTGAGCGGTGAAGGGCTTTGCAAATACCTTAAAAAGCGCCTCTTTGAGCCGCTCGGAATCACAAAATATCATTGGGAGCTTTCACCGGAGGGTGTTGAATGCGGAGGCTGGGGTCTTTACCTTACCCGTGAGGACATGGCGAAGCTTGGTCAGCTCTATCTTGATGATGGCGTTTACAACGGTAAACGTATAATATCCGATAGCTGGATAAAGATGTCGACGATGCCGTGGATAAAGACCCCTGACGAGTATGGCGCCTTTGATTACGGCTATCATGTCTGGGCGGATAAATACGGGAAGAGCTTTCTGTTTAACGGAATGTTCTGTCAGGACGTGCTTGTTTTGCGAGAGCAGAGAATCGTGATCGCCACGAACGGAGGGCTTGAACAGCTCTTCCAGCAGAGTGAATACTATAATCTGATCTTCAAGTATTTCGACGTTCCCTTTTTCCGCCCGATTCCGAAGACAAAGAATCTCAAAAAGTTTTTGCGTGATCTAAAAAGCGGCGGCAGACACCATTTATTTGCGCCGAGGATTCCTTCGGATATAAAAAAGAATATCGGTGTGATCTACCGTGCTGACGATTGCTCTAAAAAGCCGCTTAAGGGGGTGCAAAAGAAAGGCAACCCTCTTTCGTACGGCGTTCTTCCGATGACCGAACAAATGCTCAGAAACACCTACGGAACGGGCATCAGTTCTGTGACTCTGAACAAAGAGGGCAGAGCATTGTTTCTCGACATCGAGGAGACTGAGGGAATCAAGCGAATACCTATAACGATCGATAAATGGACAGATACCGTTCTTCATTTCGGTAATACGGATTATCGCGCATCAGCGTATTCTACCTTGTCAAGGAACGAGGACGGATTCAGAGTTTTGAAGATCAAGCTTGCGTTTCCCGAGGTAGCCAGCACGAGAATAATCAAGATCTATTTTAAAAACAATTCTGTTCTCGTCACAATGTCCGAAAGCCCGGGAATGGAGCTTATAAGAATATTTGCAGACGAGCTTGAAGCAACCCTCAAAAAGAACAAGTTGCTTTCCGAGGTTGTTTCGCTTCTCGACTCAGATGCTATATTCTTGAAGCTCGAAAGACGGTTTGAACCGACGTTTACGCTTGAAAAAGAAAAATAAAACATCGCCCGCAGGGGCGATGTTTTAATATTATTCTCTGTTGTGCTCGTTTTTCGGAGCGGGGAGTATGCGGAAGCCTTTGACGCCTGCCATATATGCGATCATACAGGTAATAAGAGACGGAATGATGATGATCAGGTACGCCCACGGGTTAAAGTTGAAAACGACGTATACGATACCGCTGTACATTCCCTCGATAAGCCCGCCGATAAGTCTGCCGACTCCGTAAACGTCTGCCGCCCAACCGGGGGAAACGGGGGTGCCGTTATTGAATGACGATGCACCGTAATATCCGACAAGAGCGAGAATTGCGATTATAAAATTCGGAATATTCGCGATAAGGGACATATATAGTCCCTTGAATCGGTTGTAGTTAAGACGCTTTGCTTCAATGCGTATTTTTTCCTCGTATCCGAGATCCCACGTCATCGTGTAGAGAAGCACCATGTAAAAGCAAGCGGCAAAGATACTCGAAAGCAGGAAGAGGGTATTTCCGGGAGTTGCAAAGGAGAGTGCAATTCCGAATATCGTCATTCCTATTTGGTTTATAAACATTTTGAATATAGAATAAGAATTGTCCTTAAAGAAGAACTTCATTAGCTACCGTGATCCTTTCGGAAATTACATAGATTTACGGTTCATATTTTACTATAATTTTGTGATAGTTTTGTGAATAAATAAGAAAAAAGAAGAAAATTTACATTTTGTCAATGAATATGCAAAGTAAAATATGTATCATATAATTGTAATTGTACTAAATCAGGAGGACCTATGACACAGCTTCCCGAGTTTGTAAGTGAATTTTCACAGTATATGCTCGTTGTACGCGGACGGCTTCCGAGGACAGTTGAGCAGTACGAGATCGACCTTATGCTTTTCTTTAAATTTTTGCGCGCGAAGAGGGAAGGACTTCCCCTGTCTGGCGAGGAATTTGACGAAATGACGATCTTTGATCTTGATTATGACTTTGCCGCATCTGTAAAGAAAAGCGAGGTAATGGAGTTTCTTTCCTTCGTTGCCATCGACCGTGATAACCACGCGAGAACGAGAGCAAGAAAGCTCTCGTCACTCAAATCCTTTTATCGCTATTACTGCGGCGTCGCAATGCGCTTCAAGGATAATCCGACGGCAAACATAGATACGCCTAAGATCCCTAAAACTCTCCCGAAGCATCTTACGGCAGATGAGAGCATTGAGCTTCTACGCGCCGTAAACAGTGATGACGAAAGCCGCTTTAAGGAAAGGAACTTCTGTATAATTACCCTCTTTCTCAACTGCGGAATGCGTCTAAGTGAGCTTGTCGGACTTAACCTCGGCGACCTTGACCGCGACCTGCGTTCGCTCCGCGTAATGGGTAAGGGCGCAAAGGAAAGAGTGATATACTTAAACGACGCCTGCCGTTCCGCTCTTGAAAATTACATAAAGGTAAGAGATAAGAATCCGCAGGGCGGGCACCGTAACGCCTTATTTTTAAGCTCGCGCCGTACTCGAATAAGTAAACAGATGGTACAAACCGTCGTTTATAAATATCTTGATGCGGCGGGCTTCGATAACCGCGGTCTTTCGGTTCATAAGCTGCGACACACCGCCGCAACGCTTATGTATCAGACGGGAAAGGTCGATATACGCGTCCTCAAGGACATTCTCGGTCACGAGCAGCTTAATACGACGCAGATATATACTCACGTTTCAAACAGCGAAATGGAAAGAGCAATGAGCCAGAATCCGCTTGCTTCGCTTACCGAAAAGAAGGTCGGTAAAAACGAGAGTTGACATTAGAGCGAATTTATGGTATCATATACTTTACGAAATAACGCCCGTTTGGGCTTAACGGAGGATAAAAATGACTGATTATCAGGGTAACGGAATAAACGGCGAGTTCCTTGTTTATAAGGATAAGCCGCTTGTAAGAAAAGATAATATGTATTGCTACGGCGATATGAAGGACGATTACGTGCTTTTCCTTATGGTCGTAACGACGAAGAAGACCGACGCAGGAATTGAGATTCCCGACCTCGTTATCGTTCAGGTAATGAGCACGGACGAAAGCAAGAGCCCTGCTGACCGCCTTGCAAAGCAGTTCGAAAAGAACGGCCTTTACGACGCTATAGACATCGGACTTATCTGGCTTGAGAAGCTTAACCGCAAATAATATGGGTAAGCTCGTTCGTTCAATTTCGGCAGACGGCACCGTCATAATGATGGCGTCGGATACGACGGATATAGTTGAGACTGCCGCGAGGATCCACGGCACGTCGAAGGTATGCTCGGCGGCGCTCGGCAGACTTATGACGGGTGCTTCCTTTATGGGACAGATGATGAAGGAAGAAAAGGGAACGGTAACGCTTCGTATAAACGGCGGCGGACCTTGCGGCTCTGTGATATGCGTTTCCGACTACCTTGGTAACGTAAAGGGATACGTTATGAATCCCGACGTTGATCTTCCGTTAAAGGAAAACGGCAAGCTCGACGTTGGAGGCGCTGTCGGTACAGACGGCTACCTCTCGGTAATGAAGGACTTCGGCACGGGTGACCCCTATACGGGACAGATCCCGATTGCAACGGGGGAAATTGCAGAGGATATAACGTCCTATTATGCAATAAGCGAGCAAATACCGACGGTCTGCGCCCTCGGAGTGCTTGTCAATCCCGATAATTCAATTGCTGTCGCAGGCGGATTTATAATTCAGCTTCTTCCCGCCGCAGGTGATGATACCATCGAGACGGTCGAAAGATGCTTAAATGGATTAAAGCCGGTAACTACCATGCTCGCAAGCGGAATGCAGCCCGAGGATATCTGCGTAAACGTCCTTAACGAATTTGAAATGGAGATCCTCGACGAGTTCGATATATCCTTCAAGTGCGATTGTTCTCGTGATAAAGTCGAAAAGGCACTCATTTCCGCAGGTGTCAAGGAGCTTGAGGATATGGCAAAGGACGAGGTTACTTCCGTAAGCTGTCAGTTCTGCCGCGAAAAGTACGATTTCACGTCGGCGGACATCACGCGTATACTTATAAAAGCAGCAAAGTAAAAAAACAAGGGAAAGGCGGACCGTCTTTCCCTTGAATTGTATAGGTGTTTATGAAGGAAAAAATCAATAATAACCTTAATAAAAAATTAAAAATAGTTTTATTCGTTTTTGCTTTTTTGCTCATTTTGTTTTTGGTCTATTCGCACTTTGAAAATACAGTTATTGAGGTAACAAATTATACTGTGAAGTCTGAGCGGTTGCCGAATAGCTTTGATGGGTTCAGAATCGTTCAGGTAAGTGATCTGCACAGTGCCGATTTCGGTAACGGACATAAAGGACTTATAAGTAAAATAAAGGCGTGTAAGCCCGATATTATCGTTGTTACGGGCGACCTCTGTGCGACTGATAAAAATAAAGACATAAACCTCGCCATTCTATTTATGGAAAAGGCGGTAAAGATAGCTCCCGTTTATTATATAACGGGCAACCATGAGGCTGCACTTGACAGGTGTCTTTTACTTATGACAAGAATTGAGGAGCTTGGCGTTACGATTCTCAATGATGACGAAGTGACGGTTTCCGTAGGCGATGAAAGCATAAAGCTTCTCGGCGTTTCCGACCCGAGTTTTGATAGAGTTTCAAGAACAAAGGAGAAGTCGGTAATGCGAAATAAGCTTGACCGACTTGCGGGGGTCGGTGACAGCTACACTATACTTTTGTCGCACCGTCCCGAAATGTTATCAATATATTCGGAGTATAATATCGACCTCGTATTCACAGGTCACGCGCATGGCGGACAGATAAGGCTTCCGTTTATTGGCGGACTGTACGCGCCGAATCAAGGCGTTTTCCCCAAATATACCGCAGGAATTCACGAAAGAAACGGCACGATAATGATAATCAGCCGAGGCATCGGAAGCTCGTCGTTCCCGTTCAGGATCAACAACAATCCCGAGCTTGTCTGCGTCACGCTCAAAAAAGCATAAAAGCCCGCATTCGCGGGCTTTTTCATATTCTCATTCGGTTTTTGATATTTGCATAGGTGAGGTCCAATAGTAATGAGTCGGGATCTGAAATCAGTGACAGATCTTGATATGATCTGTCTCTATTTGATATAAGTGAAGCGATCGCCATCGTGTCGGTAATGCCGTGCTGATATTCAATGGCAAGACCGATCGGAAATACCTTTGCAAGCTCGGTAAGATCGGGACTGACGGGAATTATTGACGGAAGCCCATATTCGTTACGGCATGAAAAATCGAGTGCGAGGGGTATAACGTGCTTTGGATCATTCGATTTAACTATCATGCTTGTCGGAAGCTTTTTGTTGAGCTTAAAATAATCGAGCAGGCGTTTAAGCTCGCTTGGGTGACACGAAAATTCTGTCAAAATATTGCAGTTTTGTGCACAAAAAGTGCCGAAAAGTGACGTTAAAACGTAGGTTATAAGCCCGTTTTGATCCGAAACCGACACTGTTTTTCCGTTTTTTAGCGCTGTGTATATTTCGTACACCTCGTGCTTGCGGCTCATTCTTTCAAACTGATAATCGTCTCGCAAAGCGAGCGAAACACTGAACGATCCACGCTCTGCACGGTCACTGATTGCCGATGCGATCTTACATACGAAGCTCTCAAGATCGGCTTCAGAATTGAGCGTGGAAGTAACGAGAGAGGTAACGTCGGAAAGGTCGGTAACCGAATAAATGTCAATTTCGTCTGATGAAATATCGAAATTATCAAATGGCGAAACACGGATGGACAAGCTCTCAACACCGAGAGCCGAGAGCAGTGAAACCGGGGTCGGAGCGTTATCGTCGATAAAGGCGTTTAATATCTCCCAAAGCTCTTCACAGTTAAAAGGCGACAGTTGCTCATATACACCGAAAACGTCCTCTAAAAGCCGTTTTATGCCGTTATACACGCTGTGTCCGGCAAGGAATTCCATAGACGAGCAGATCGCTGTAAAGCACTCGTAATCGGAAGCGCTTCCGTCAAGAATGCGTTCTTCGGCTCCGCAAAGGCGGAGCGCATCTCTAACACTTTTTGCGCTCATCAAAAGCTGACCGATATTGCGATACGGCTTGTTATCGCGTATAGCATTTATATCAAATTCGCTGTCGTATATAAGTATTGACCGGCAAAGCATATCTTCCATTACGTTCTCCAAACGAATTTTTTACTATTCTAACACATATATCCTTGAATTTCAATTATTTTTATAGTATTTTTTGAAAAATACTGTTCAAACGCGAAAGCGTGTGATATAATATTCTAAATTACTAAAAGCGAGGAATCTATTATGAACGAGATACTCAAACTTCTTGAAAACGATTGCCGTCTTACTCCCGAGCAGATCGCACAGACCTGTAAAGTGGACGTAAATGAAGTAAAGTCATTAATCAGACAGCTTGAAAAGGACGGGGTTATCCTTGGCTACAAGGCGCTGATCGACTGGGATAAGACCGACCGTGAATACGTAAGCGCGGTTATTGAGCTTAAAATTTCTCCTCAACGCGACCGCGGATTTGACCGATTCGCCGAGAGACTTATAAATTATCCCGAGGTGCAGAGCGTTCATCTTATGTCGGGAGGCTTCGATATTATGCTTATTATCGAGGGCAAGACGATGAAGGAGGTCGCGTACTTCGTGGCTTATAAGCTTGCGCCCCTCGATTCGGTTGTTTCGACCGCCACGCACTTCGTTCTAAAAAAATATAAGGACAAGGGCGTTATCTACAAGTCAGACGTTAAGGACGAAAGAGAGAATATTCTGTAATGAAAGATTACTCACAGCTATTATCAAGAAAGGCGCAGGAGCTGAAGCCGTCGGGAATTCGTAAGTTCTTCGATATGCTCGACTCGATGACCGACGTTGTAGCGCTTACCGTCGGTCAGCCCGACTTCGTTACCCCTTGGCATATACGCGAGGCTGGAATAACGAGCTTGGAGCAGGGAAAGACGTATTATACCTCTAACGCAGGACTTACCGAAATGCGTAAAGAGATATGCAGTTACTTATCGCGTCGTTTCGATCTTACTTATAACGAAAACGAAATTATCGTTACCGTCGGCGGCTCTGAGGCAATAGACATCGCATTCCGCGCAATATTGAACGACGGCGACGAGGTCATTATACCTACGCCTTGCTTCGTCTGCTACGATCCGCTTGTCAAGATGGCAGGCGGCGTGCCTGTCTCTGTCGTTACCGAGGAAAAGGACAATTTTAAGCTCACCCCCGAAAAGCTGAGGGCGGCAATTACAGAGAAAACCAAGCTTCTCGTTATGCCGTTCCCGAACAATCCCACGGGCGCGATAATGACGGAGGATGAGCTATCCGAGATAGCGGATATACTGCGCGACACCGATATTATGGTGCTTTCCGACGAGATATACGCGGAGATGACCTACGGCGGCAAGAAGCACGTTTCCATCGCATCGCTTCCCGATATGAGGGAGCGAACGGTCGTCGTCAACGGCTTTTCTAAGGCGTACGCTATGACGGGCTGGCGCATGGGCTATACTGCCGCACCGCAGCCTATAACCAAGCAGATGCTTAAGCTTCATCAGTTTGCAATCATGTCCTCGCCTACGACGAGCCAATTTGCCGCTATAGAGGCGCTTAAAAACGGTGACTCTGACATAGAATATATGGTCGGCGAGTACGATATGCGAAGAAGATACCTTGTTGACGGTCTTCGCGCACTCGGTATACCTTGCTTTGAGCCTGAGGGAGCGTTCTACGTTTTCCCGAATATCGGCGTATGTGGTATGACGAGCGAGGAATTTTGTGAGCGACTGCTTTACGAGGGCAAGGTTGCAATCGTTCCCGGCACCGCATTCGGCGAATGCGGCGAGGGATTTGCAAGAATTTCTTACGCATACTCCCTTGACCACATTAAGGAAGCGCTTGAGAGAATAGCCGCTTTTGTAAAAACAATTAACGAGAAATAAGATTATGGCAGAAAACAAATCACTGATCCCCGAATTTAATTATAAGCCCGATTACCTCCTTGCAAAGCTGAGTTTAATATGCTTTCTGACTCCTCTGATGTATAGCGCGTTTTTGGGATATCTGCCGCCGTTTCTGCATATTCCGATGATTCCGGGCTTTATTGTTGTTACGGCACTTCTTTACACGCTTGGCAGACTTCTTTCGAAGCTCGTTGCGAAGGAGCGTGTTGAGTATGATCCCGAAAAGACGATAAGACAGTATATCGTGATAAAAAAGAGCTGGCTCGCGTTTCTCGGCGCAGTTGCGATTGGGGTTGCATTCTTCTTTATCGCTTTGGCTGTGAAGAATTGGTACTGGGCGAAGTTTGATGACGGTACAGAGGCGCATTCAAAGGGCTACGTTTACGAGATACTTTGCGGAGCATACGCGTTCTTCGTCACCTATTTTTCGTCAATCACGTGGTTCCTATACGACGGAATGTTTATGCCGGCAGAGAACTATATGACGTTTGGCATTGCCGCTCCGTTTACTGTTTGGTTTATAATGCCGATGTTTGCGGGTCTTCCCAAAAATGCCGCGGCTGTTTATACGGCAATTCTTCTTGTTTTGTTTTTCATCAGGCATATAAGGATCCATTCCTACGATAAGATGATAGACAAGATCGAAAAGAAGCAGAAGTATTCGAGCTACCGTTCAAAATATGATGAATGAAATACACCCGCTTGACGGCATGTCAAGCGGGTGTAAATTATTTCTTTAACACTTTTTTGCACCAGGTGCGTTTTCCGCACTCGGGGCATTTGAGGTAACGGGTGGTTCCCATGTGCATCGCATTAAGTGCTTGAGTATAGGTTGGCACGATCTCGTGACCGCAATTTTTGCACTTGTAAGCACCAACGCTGACCTCAAGCTTGAGCGCGTAGAAGCACGGGATCATAAATACGACGGCTATCGCGAGAATTGCGGCAACCTGCCAAGGTCCTTCGGGTATAAGATATGCGCAAGCCGCTAAGCCACCGAGAAGGGCGGCAACGCTTACGCCCATAATTACCCACATTGTTGTCCAAATCGTTTTATTCTTTTGTTCAACCTCTTTTGCCATTTCGAGCAAAAGCTGTTCGTTTTTCTCGTTGTTCTTTTCCATACTTATTTCCTCTCCATTCAGTAGTTCATTTACGCTGATTTCCAAAATGCCGCATAGCTCGAGCATAATTGAGACATCGGGCATCGCCTTGCCTCTTTCCCATTTGGAAATCGCTTTGTCTGTGATGTTCAGCTTTTCAGAAAGCTGTGCCTGTGTTAGGTTTACCTTTTTTCTTCTTTCGGCGATAAACCTTCCGATCTTAACCTGGTCCATAAGCGACCTCCTTTCGAGAATATTGTAGCAAATTATGCGTTAAAAGTACACCTACCGTTGGTTTAGTTTTGAAAAGGCACATATACTTTGCTTCGGCTTAGCCGATTGGTTTTTTTCTTATTGTGTACGGAAATTTTCAAGAATATCTACCGATTTTATTATATCAAAATATTTGTGAAAAGTAAATAGGACGCTTCAATTCGTTGATGTGCGCAGGAGATTTTGATGCGACGGTGGAGGGGGCGAGTATGAAAAAAGGTTTCGCTTTCGCGAAACCTTTTTTGTATAGATGAAATTATCTCTTCGAGAACTGAGGAGCACGACGAGCGCCCTTGAGTCCGTACTTCTTTCTTTCCTTCATACGAGGGTCACGAGTGAGAAGTCCTGCCTTCTTGAGTGCAGGTCTGTAAGCAGCGTCTGCAAGAAGAAGTGCCTTTGCAACTCCGTGGCGGATCGCGCCTGCCTGACCGGAGAAGCCACCGCCGTTTACGCGGCAGATGATGTCAAACTTGCCCATAGTGTCGGTAACAGTGAAGGGCTGGTTGATGATGAGCTTGAGGGTCTCGAGGCCGAAGTATTCGTCGATATCCTGACCGTTGATATTGATAACGCCGGTTCCGGGCATGATGCGAACACGGGCAACCGACTTCTTTCTTCTACCGGTTCCGTAGAAATAAGGCTTTGCACTAGTATACATATTTCTTAGCATCCTTTCCGTAAATTAAGCGTTGAACTCAACGGGCTTCTGAGCCTCGTGGTTGTGGTTTGCGCCCTTGTAGATCTTAAGACGAGCCATGCTCTTTCTTCCGATGGTGTTAGCGGGAAGCATACGCTTAACAGCGAGCTCCATTGCCTTCTCGGGCTTGGTAGCCATAAGGGTCTTATACTGGATTGCCTTGAGGCCGCCTACGTAACCGGAATGATGGTAGTAGTACTTCTGCTCAAGCTTCTTACCGGTAAGAACTGCCTTGTCAGCGTTTATGATGATTACGAACTCACCGCAGTCAACGTGGGGAGTGAACTCGGGGCGATGCTTGCCTCTGAGAATGTTAGCGGCAGCAACAGCGGTTTTTCCAAGAGGCTTACCTGCAGCGTCGATGATGTACCATCTGCGCTCAAGAGTCTCTTTTTTTGCCATAAAAGTAGACATTTGATTTCTCCTTAATATTGTGATTCATTTTTTTACCTTGCAAATTATACCACGCTGAATATGCTTTGTCAACCCTTTTTCGAAACTTTTTTTGAAAATTTTGATTTATAATTCTCAATCTCTCGTTTTCTCGCTCAAATACCCATTTTCCTCCGTTTTTCTCGACCTCGAAATTTGAAAATATCAAAAAAAATTTTACCGCATAGACTGGAAATAAAAGAAAAGGCGGTAAAACAAATGACGTGTCTTATTACAATGCGCTCGGAGACCTATGCGCTTCGCGCTGAGCGTGTGCTTAAAAACAGGGGAATATCTGCTAAAAAGGTTAAGCTTGACGGAGAATACTCGTCCCGTGGCTGCTCTTACGGAATACAGCTTGACTGTCGAAACCGCGCGGTTGCTTTATCGGTACTCAATGAAATGAGCTTGCCGTATTCCGATATAAGAAGCTTATGATTTATCTTGATAATGCCGCGACGACGTTTCCCAAGCCGAGAAGCGTAACTGCCGAGTTTTTGCGTGCCGTGAGGCTTTACGGCGGTAATCCCGGCAGGTCTTCACATTATCTGTCGCGACAGGCGGCACGGATAGTATATGATACAAGAGAGGAAATAGCATCGCTGTTTGAAGGTCAGCCTGAAAACGTCGTGTTTACTCTCAATGCGACTTACGCTCTCAACATTGCAATCAATGCACTTCGTAAGAATAACGGTCTTGTTCTCATATCCAATTTTGAGCATAACGCAGTGCTTCGTCCCGTTGCTTACGGCGGAGAATATGAGGTTTTCGATGCTTCCGGAAACGATGATGAGGTCATTTCTGCGTTTACTTCTGCGCTTGCCTTCAAGCCGAAGCTTGTTGTGTGCAATCATATATCGAATCTATGCGGAAAGGTGCTTCCCGTTGAGAGAATAGGGAAGATCTGCCGTGACAACGGCATACCGTTTATTATTGACGCATCGCAAAGCGCAGGGCGCAGGAGCTTGTCGCTTAAAGACACGTTCGCCGATGCGATTTGTGCGCCCGGCCACAAGGGGCTTTACGGCACGCAGGGAAGCGGTTTTGCAATTTTCGCCGATAAGTACCGCGATAACGCTTCTGGGCTTTTTCCGTTCGTTCACGGCGGTAACGGGGTGAATTCACTTGACGCGTTTATGCCCGATTTTCTTCCCGAGCGCTTTGAGGGCGGAACACTTCCAACACCCGCGATCGCGGCTCTCTGCGCCGGAATCAAGGAGGTCAAGCGGATAACTGTTCCTAATATTGAGTTTCTTGAAAATTCGCTCGGAAAGCGGTTGACAGAGGGGCTTTCGGTTATAAAGGGAGTGTCGGTTTACGGTAATTACGGTGGCGGAACCGTGTTATTTAACGTTGATGGCGTTACCTCCGAGGAGACTGCAAGGCTCCTTGATGAAAACGGTATTTGCGTTCGCGCGGGCTATCACTGTTGTCTCCTCGGTCATTTGACCCTTAAAACTCCGCAGGGCGGGGCAGTGCGTGCATCGGTTTCAGTTTTCAATACAAAATATGATATTGATCGGCTTCTGACTCTGCTGAACAAAAAATAAAAGCCCCGGGTATGGGGCTTTCATTTATTTAAAATTACTGTGGTTCTTTATCGCCGTAAGCGCTTCGCTGACTTCCTTTCCGGTAAGGAAACGGTTCTTGTTGATATCGTTGATCATCTCGGTCAGGTTATCTGCCGTCACGAGCTTTTCCGAACGAATCCTGAATGCCGTTCTCTTTTGGGAAAATACAACTACGTTATGCTTAGGGACGTTATAGAGCTTTTCACGCTTCAGAATGCCGTCGATAGCGCTGAGCGCGTATCTGTTCTGCTCAAACGGGTTTGGGAATTCACCGACTCCCTTTGAGTTTTCAACGGTCCACGTTGTGCGGTTCGAATTATCGACCTTGCCGGGAAAATTCTTCACGCGAATGACGAAAACTCCGCCACTGTCGACAAGAATAAGGTCCGCCATCGCTCTTTGACCGTTGTCAAGCGGAAGAACTGCTGAGCGAAGTATCCTTGAAGCGGGATATGTTGTTCTGAGAAGACGGTATATGAAGTCGCCGCCTCGGTTATTTGACGAAAGCAGCTTTGCTATATTGGACTTGATGCGCTTTGAATTTATCCAAAGTGCGATAAGCGTTAATACTACGAGCGCAAAGCACACGAGCGTCAAACCGATAAGAAATTCTGCCAGCTTCTCCATACCGTTCCTCCTTTTGAGATTTTACAGAATTATTATTTGTTTTCTTCGAGATATGCTACGACGTCACCAACGGTGATAAACTTATGAATATCGTCGTCCTTGATCTCAATTCCGTACTTTTCCTCACAGAGAAGAATAAGGTCAGCAAGCTCAAGAGAGTTGATACCAAGGTCGTTTACAAGCTCTGCTTCGGGCTTAATGTCGTCTGGGTTGATCTGAAGGTCGTTAACGAGAAGTTCTTTGATTTTTTCAAACATGGGTTGTTTCCTCCATAATTATGTTTTTACAAGAAATGAATATGCTTTCTTGCAGCTGCCGTGTATTCGGAATTCACTGACATAGGTTAGCGAAACCGTAAAGACACACTGCACCCATTATATAATATTTACGCCATTTTGTCAACTGTAAAATTTTTATGTCGGTTTTTAAAAGAGAAACGCCGCAGGCAAATGCCTGCGGCGCTGAATGATTGATTAGTGGAGGATGCACATTTCGGTGTCTTTATCGAAGATGTGCATTCTGGTAACGTCGATTGCGAGCTTGATATCGTCTCCGGTTCTTGCAACTGCACGGGGAGATACGCGAGCAATGAGGTTCTGGGGAGCCTGAGGATCGATACCGTCGGTAGAAACGTAGAGGTAGATCTCTGCACCCATAAGCTCGGTAACGTCAACGTGTGCGTCGATAACGGAATCAGCCATGGTGCTGATCGCGAGAGGCTCATCCTTGAGGCACTCGGGACGAACACCAACAATGACTTCCTTGCCGATGTAATCAGCGAGCGCGGGATCCTGAGCCTTCTCAGCGGGAAGCTTGATCTCGTTCTTGCCAAATACAACGTAAACGTCAGAGCCATCTTTCTTGAGGGTAGCGTCGATGAAGTTCATCTGAGGAGTTCCGATGAATCCTGCAACGAAGGTGTTAGCAGGATAATCGTAAAGGTTCTGAGGAGTGTCAACCTGCTGAATAAGACCGTCCTTCATAACGACGATACGGGTAGCCATCGTCATAGCCTCTACCTGGTCGTGAGTAACGTATACGAAAGTAGTGCCGAGACGCTGATGGATCTTGGTAAGCTCGGTTCTCATCGCTGCACGAAGCTTAGCGTCGAGGTTGGAAAGCGGCTCGTCGAGAAGGAAGACCTTAGGCTCACGGACGATTGCACGTCCGAGCGCAACTCTCTGCTTCTGACCACCGGAAAGAGCCTTAGGACGTCTGTCGAGAAGGTGTGCGATATCGAGGATTCTTGCAGCCTCTTCGACCTTTCTCTTGATGGTTTCCTTAGGAACCTTACGGAGCTTAAGACCGAATGCCATGTTATCGAAAACGGTCATGTGAGGATAAAGAGCGTAGTTCTGGAAAACCATCGCGATATCTCTGTCCTTAGGAGCTACGTCATTTATAAGACGGTCGCCGATGAAAAGCTCACCCTCGGTGATCTCTTCAAGACCTGCGATCATACGAAGAGTAGTAGACTTACCGCAACCGGAAGGACCGACGAAGATTATAAATTCCTTATCCTTGACTTCAAGGCAGAAATCCGAAACCGCGGTAACGCCGCCGGGATACTTTTTGTAAATGTGCTTAAAAGATAGACTTGCCATAATTTTCCTCCTGAAAATTGCACCCGTTGTCGGGCGACTTGATTACATAATTGTTGACGGTAATATTCTATCAAAATTCCGTCTCAAATGGAAGAGTTTATTTTCCCAAATTTTTATACTCCCTTTTGTGCAATATGTCATATAAAACGTACAAAAGGGTGCATATTGAGTTTTTTGACAGAGCTTTAATTCTAATATATTAGAATTAAAGCTTCATTGTAAGTCCGATACGTTGCTTCTTGACGTCGACGGAAAGCACCTTTACGGTAACCCTGTCTCCGACCGAAAGTGCCTCGGACGGATGCTTGATATACTTGTTTGATATCTGCGAGATATGAACGAGACCGTCCTGATGAACACCGATGTCTACGAATGCCCCGAAGTCGATGACGTTACGGACTGTACCCGTAAGAACCATTCCTTCCTTGAGATCTGACATATCGAGAATATCATCGCGGAATTCCTGCTCGGGCGCCTCGTCACGGACGTCGCGGCCAGGCTTTTCAAGCTCACCTATTATATCGTTAAGTGTGGGAATACCTATCCCAAGCTCTTCACTCAGCTTCCTTTCGCCGTATTCCTTGACCGATGCGCGAAGCGATACGAGCTTGCCGTTTCTTACGTCGTCGGAAGCATATCCAAAGGTCGAAATGAGCTTTCTTGCGGCATCGTAGGATTCGGGGTGAACGCCCGTGCAGTCGAGAATCTCGCTCGATCCCGAAACTCGGAGGAAGCCTGCACACTGCTCGTATGCCTTAGCACCGATTCTCGGTACCTTCAGAACCTCTGCGCGGGAACGGAACTCGCCGTTTTCCTCGCGGTATTTTACGATGTTTTTTGCAGAGGTTGCATTGATTCCCGCAACGTAGGAGAGCAGGGAATGTGATGCGGTATTCAGATCGACACCGACGGTATTAACACAATTTTCGACTACGCCCTCAAGCGCCTCGGAAAGACGTGCGGGCTTCATATCGTGTTGATACTGACCTACGCCTATCGACTTCGGATCGATCTTTACAAGCTCAGCTAACGCATCCTGCAAACGGCGAGCGATAGAAACCGCGCTTCTCTGAGTAACGTCGAAGTCGGGGAACTCCTCAGCCGCGAGCTTTGAGGCGGAATATACCGATGCACCCGCCTCGCTTACCATTGCGTAACGAAATTTCTCGGGAAGCTTTTTGATAAGGTTTGCAATAAATATCTCGCTTTCCTTTGACGCGGTGCCGTTACCGATAGCTACGACGTCAACGCCGTATTTCTTTATAAGTCCGCCGGTAATTCTTTCGGCATCTGCTATTCTCTCGTGGGGCTTAGTCGGGTAGATGACTGCCGTATCAAGCACCTTACCTGTTTTATCGACTACTGCAAGCTTACAGCCGGTACGGTAGCCGGGGTCGAGACCGAGGACTGTTTTACCCTTGAGCGGGGGAGTCATGAGCAGATTTTTGAGGTTTTCGGAGAAGAGCTTTATCGCGCCTTCACAGGCGTTATCAAATGCATCCGAGCGAAGCTCACGTTCAATTGAGGGAGCGATAAGACGGTCATATCCGTCAATTACTGCTCGTGCAACGTATTTGAATGCGGGGCTTTTAGGGTTTTCAACTACCTTTGCGAAAAGGTCGTTGAGAATGAGGTCGGAGGGGACTGAGAAGGTAACCTTTATTACCTCTTCCTTTTCGGCGCGGTTTATTGCGAGTATTCTGTGACCGGGAATATCGGACATTTTTTCCATATATTCGTAGTACATCGAATAGGTGCCGTTTTCGTCTTCACCTACTTTTTCGGTTTTGAGAGTACCAAAGGAGTGAGAAAGCTCTCTTATACGGCGGCGGTAGTCGGCATTATCGGAGATGTCCTCTGCGATTATGTCGCATGCGCCGTTAAACGCGTCTTCGACGGTTACTACGCCGAGTTCCTCATTGATATATTCAGATGCCATTTCGTCAAGAGGCTTATCGTAGGTGTTCTTCTGTGCGATCAGCTCGGACGCAAGTCCCTCAAGTCCTCTTTCACGCGCGAGGTCTGCTCTCGTCTTTCTTCTCGGCTTGAAGGGGCGGTATATATCCTCGATCTCGGCAAGTATCTCTGCCTTATCGAGCGCTTCATTTATTTCGGGAGTGAGCTTTTCCTGTTCAAGGATCGACGCGCGGACCTCTTCGCGGCGTTTTTCGAGGTTGCGAAGATACGTCAGGCGGTCGTTAAGCGTACGAAGCACGGTATCGTCAAGAGATCCCGTTACTTCCTTACGGTAACGCGCGATAAAGGGAATCGTGTTCCCCTCGTCAATGAGCTTGACTGCAGCGTCGATTTGTTTCTGCGGGAGTTTTAGCTCCTCGGATAGCTTTAATAGAATGTCCATAGTACAGTTTCCGTTTCTATATAAATTACTCCAATATTTTACCATATCAGGCTTGAAAAATCAAGACAATTCGAGCATCTGATAAGAATAACTAAAGTTAACATATTTTCTGCTTTTCTGTTTACTTTCGAGTCAAAGTGTTGTATAATAATATAAAAGAATGAATTAGGAGTTACATATTTATGTGGGAATTTATATGTAAGGTTGCGTTCCGACTCACGCTTACCGTTTTGATCGGCGTAGTCATCGGAAGCGAAAGAGCAAAGCACGGCAGAGCTGCCGGTATCCGTACTCACGTCCTCGTCTGTATGGGCGCGGCGCTCACCTCTCTCATCGGTGTATACGCTCGGGAGTATCTTAACAACAACGGAGATATGATGCGTATATCTGCACAGGTCATTTCGGGAATCGGTTTTCTCGGTGCCGGGATGATAATTCTTAAGGATAATAACGTAATTATGGGTCTTACGACCGCCGCTGGTGTCTGGACTACCGCTATTATCGGTATTGCCGTCGGTTGCGGATTCTATGCGGGAGCTATCATTGCGACTGTGCTTCTTGTTTTGTCGCTTATCATTTTCGCCCGTCTTGAAAGAAGACGCAAGAGTGTCGAGGTCATATACGTTGAGATCGACGATATGTATAAGGCGAACAGCATCATAGAAAAAATCAGCGACCTTATTGACAAAGAGTTTATTCATAAGGTCGTTCCTCCTAAGAGCGGTCTACAAGGTAATCTCGGAATTGATTTTATAATTTCGAGACGCTTGTATCATGACATAACGGGCGACATAAGAAATATCGAAAACGTAGTTTATACCGAAATAGAACAGTAATTAATCTGCTTTTGCTTTTTGACTTGTTATTGCGGCGAAGAAGAGGTCATAGCACCGAAGAGAACCGTTACCTCTGTCATTCGCGTATCTAACTGCGAGGATACAATGGTCAGTGTCAAGACTGATAAGCCTGCGGTAATGGCTGACATTTTCACCGTTATGGAAAGAATAAGAACGGCATCGGTTAGCGCACCCGTAAAGGTTGGAGACGTAATTCTGACAGACGTTTGCGGCAGTAACATTATAGCGACAAAGAATATAGATTAAGGGAGCGAACGCTCCCTTTTCTTTTTTGACTAAATACTTGATTTTTCGTGAAAAGTGTTATAAAATGTTAATATCAAATAACGGGGAATTACTATGGAATTAAAAGGAAAGCTGATAAAGGGAATAGGCGGTCTTTATTTTATTCGTCTTAGTAGCGGCGAGACTATATCCTGCAAGGCGAAGGGCGCATTCCGACACGAAAGCGTTAAGCCGTGCATCGGCGACGACGTTACCGTGCTTGACGAGGGCGGCTACGTTCTTCACGGAATTGGCGAGCGCAAGAACTGCCTTATCCGCCCGCCAATATCGAACGTCGGTGTTATCTTCATAACCTTTGCCGCTGCAGAGCCGGAGCCAGCTCTTCTTTCAATCGATAAGCTGACCTGTATTGCGGAGCATTGTGGTATCCGTCCCGTTATTACCGTTACAAAGGCGGATATTGCGCCCGAAAAGGCGCGCGAGCTTGCAGATATTTACGAGCGCTCGGGCTTCAAGACCTTCATTTCGGGTAAGGATAACAGCGCCGTGCCTGCGATCAGAGAGTATATTCATAACGAATGTAAGGGGCTTATCTCCTGCTTTGCAGGGGCGTCGGGCGTCGGAAAATCGACACTTATGACCGCGCTTTTCCCCGAGCTTGAGCTTGAAACGGGTGAGATAAGCGCGAAGATCGCGCGCGGTAAGCATACTACGCGACACGTTGAGCTTTATCCGCTATCAGAGCTATTCGGCGACGGTACGGACGGATATGTGGCTGATACTCCCGGCTTTTCGCTGCTTGATTTCGTTCGTTTTGACTTCTTTGATAAGGAAGATCTCTTATATACCTTTCCCGAGTTTGACAAGTATATAGGCGGTTGCCGATATACCCGTTGTACTCATCTCTGCGAGGACGGTTGTGCTATTTACGACGCGGTAAAGCACGGAGATATAGTTAAGAGCCGTCACGACAGCTTCGTTTCGATTTATAATGATCTAAAGGGAAAGAATAAGTGGGACAAATAATTGTCCGTAATTCCGACAAATTTTGTCATTTTGTATATTGATTTCGCTTTTTCAAAGTAATATAATAGTTACAAAATTTTACGGAGGCTGAAAAATGGTTAAAAAGATTTTGAAGCGTTATTTCATCGATGCCATGGGTGCAATGGCTCAGGGACTTTTTGCGTCGCTGCTTATCGGTACGATATTCAAGGCTCTCGGTATGATACCGAAGCTTGAATTTCTTGTCGACATAGGTGATTATGCTCAGAAAATGGCGGGTCCTGCTATGGCGGCGGCTATCGCTTACTCTCTCAAAGCACATTCTCTCGTTATCTTCTCGGCGGCGGCTGTCGGTCAGGCGGCAAACGCTCTCGGCGGCGCAGGCGGACCTCTTGCGGTATTCTTTATAGCTATTGCGGCTGCTGAGATCGGAATGCTCGTTTCAAAGAAAACCAAGGTCGATATTATTGTAACCCCGTTTGTTACGATCCTTGTCGGTTGCGGACTTTCTATTCTTGTCGCACCTTATATCGGTGAGGCTGTCGGATACATAAGCGACTTTATCGGCTGGGCTTCGCTTCAGGCACCGTTCGTTGCTTCTCTTATCATTTCTGTTGTTATCGGTGTTGTTCTTACTCTTCCGATATCGAGCGCCGCTATTTGCGCGGGTCTTTGTCTTACAGGAAGTGCTCTTGTCGGCGGTAATGAGGGGCTTGCAATAGCAGGCGCGGCGGCTGTTGCGGGTTGTTGCGCACAGATGGTCGGCTTTGCGGTTATCAGCTTCAGAGAAAACAAATGGGGCGGACTTCTTTCGCAGGGAATCGGTACGAGTATGCTTCAGATGCCGAATATTATCCGTCATCCGCAGATCTGGATCGCGCCTACGCTTGCTTCGGCAATTACGGGACCTATTGCCGTATGCGTTTTCGGACTTCGTATGTACGGCGCGGCGATCAATTCCGGTATGGGTACTTGCGGTCTGCTCGGCCCGATCGGTATGATACTCGGTTGGTTCGACAAGACGAACGGTTATCCTGCGGACGTTACCGTTCTTAACTGGGTAGGACTTATACTTGTATGCTTCGTTCTTCCGGCAGTTCTTTCGTTTATTATAAACGAGATTCTTCGCAAGATCGGTCTTGTCAAAGACGGATATATGAAGCTTGAGGATTAAATACAAAGTGAAAAGCACCCTTTCGGGTGCTTTTTTATATGTCAATTTCTATCCAGAATATGCTTCCGTTGCCGCTTGAGGAAAGAACTCCGCAGCGACCGCCGATGAGCGTCATCAGCTTATTGACGATGGATAGACCGAGACCGCTTCCTTGCGCTGAGCGCTTGTGCGGACTGTCCACCTTGTAATATCTGTCCCAGATCATCGGGAGCTTTTCCTCGGGGATTCCTTCGCCCGAGTCGATGACCGAATAGCGAAGAACGTCCCTTTCACCGTTGAAGTAGCGTTCCTGGCGAACGATTACCGTCTTGTCCTCGCCTGTATAGGTCAGGGCGTTATTAACGAGGTTAAGGAGCGCACGCGTGATCTTTGTGCGGTCTGTATTGACTACGATACTCTCGTTGGCTTCAAAGCACAGGGTGTATCCGTCCTTACGGCAGAACTCCTGATATTTTTCTATTTCGGATGCGACCGCTTTCGTTATGTTGAACTGTTCGTTATTTGTCTTCGCTACGCCGTTTTCAAGCTTTGAAATTTCAAGCATATCGTTGACGAGTGACGTCATTCTCTTAGCTTCGTCGGCTATGATGGCGGCGTTTTCGGGTGTGTTTTCGCCCTCAAGGTCACGCATAAGCTCGGCGTAGCCTGTTATCATTGTAAGCGGCGTGCGAAGGTCGTGAGTTGTGTTCGCAATCAGCTCGGAACGAAGCTTTTCGACTCGCGAAAGCTCCGATGCGGCGTATGTTAGTGTCTCCGACAGCTCCTCCGCCTCACGGTATGATCCGCCCTCAAAGCCTATTTTATAGTTGCCCTTTGCAAGCTCCATCGCGGAGGCGCTTATTTTGGTTATCGGCTTGGTTATCGAATGGGAGAGGATGAGTGTCAGCACAACCGATAGAATTATCATTGTAATGCTTATGATGACAAGCAGATAATTCAGCGTTCTGACGGTTGAAGCAACAGGAGCGACGTACGCGTTGATTATGAAGAGAATATCGTTTCCACGCGCATCCTTGACTATAAATGAATACACGATGGATTGACCGTCTCTTAATTCACCTGTCAGCTCGTATCTGCCTTTTTCAGTATCGTATGAGTAGTAGCTGAGAAGCTTTCCGCCGTTTTCACTTGCTTTATCATGCATGGAAATCAGCTTGCCCTTTTCCATTGAGTGAATAACGCAGTTTTCGGTTACGTCACATGAAAACATTTCGGTTGCTCGATTTCTTTCAAATCGGTAAGCAATGATGCAAACAGATTTGCTTCGTGCAAGCTTTTCGGCTTTGGTTTCAAGTGTGATCGGTGCCTCGGTGTATGATGTGAGCTTTTTGCCTATATCCTTTATCTCATTTACTCTTACGTTTCTATGTATTGTACCAAGAAAAACTACTTGCAGAAGCCACAAAAGCAGAATAACGGTACCCGTGAAGCCCGCCATGAAGGCAAACAGCTTAAGTCGAATCCTTGGCTTGCGAGTATTATTCGGTGTCAAATCGGTATCCCACCCCTCGCAAAGTAACTATCATGTTACTGTAATCACGCAGGCTCTTTCGCAACAGCTTGATATGAGTATCAAGCGTTCTGTCGTCACCGTAAAAATCATATCCCCAGACCTCAGTTATGAGGCGTTCGCGTGAGAGAGCAACGTTCTTGTTTTTACACATATAAAATAGAAGCTCGTACTCTTTAGGTGATAAGTATATCCGCTCACCGTCGATTGAAACGGTTCGTGCAGAAAAGTCGATCTCAAGACCGCCGTGTCGGAAAGTATCCTTTTGTTCCTCTTTCTTTACTGAATTGACACGCTTCATTATCGCATCTATACGAAGCATCAGTTCCTTACCCGAAAACGGCTTTACAACGTAATCGTCGGCGCCGTATCTGAAGCCGCTGATTTTATCGTATTCCTCGCCGCGGGCAGAGAGGATAAGTATCGGCGTATCTGTGAAGCCGCGAATGATCCTGCTCGCGGAAAAGCCGTCAAGCTCGGGCATCATTACGTCCATAATGATTATGTCGTAGCGATTATTTTCGCACAGCCTTACTGCCTGTGCGCCGTTTTCCGCTTCTGTTACGTCGTGGCCCTCGTATTCGGCGTATTTTTTTATCAGCTTTCGTATTTGCATTTCATCGTCTACAACGAGTATATTGTACATAAACGATCCGTCCTTATAAAAATAGGGGAACAGTAACGCTACCGTTCCCCTTGATTATACATTACATTCAGTAAAATTGCAACCTTTAAGCCTTCTTCTCGGTCAATTTGAGATTGTAGTCGAATATTTTTACCTTGTTTCCAACGTATCTCGATACCGTTACGGTTACGGTCTGACCGACCTCAAACTCCTGAAGAAGCGCCTTTACGTCGGCAAGTGTCGCGATCTTGACACCGTCGATTGCGACGAGCAGGTCACCCTCCCGGAAGTCAGAGCTTTCAGCGGAAGCGATATATACGCCGTAATCGGAGAAGTATCTGTAATACTTGAACCAATATCTTATATCCTCTTCGGTCAGTACCTCAAATAGCTCAAAGCCAAGCTTGACTCTTCCCGAAACGTAGCCCTTTTCGATAAGGTCTGTCATTATTGCGACCGCATCGGAAACGGGTATTGCAAAGCCGAGTCCCTCAACGTTTTCACCGACCGATTTTGCGTTAACTATACCTATAAGCTCGCCCTTTGCGTTGAAGAGACCGCCGCCGGAGTTACCGGGGTTGATCTCGGCATTTGTCTGGAGGAGGTGATAGGTCGTACCGTCGATAATGATATCGCGGTCAAGAGCGCTTACGATTCCGTTCGTTACTGATCCGCCAAGCGTTCCGAGGGGGTTTCCTATTGCTACAACGGTCTCGCCTACCACAATTTCATCAAAGTTGCCCACGGTAGCAACGGGGAGTCCCTTTACGTTAAGCTTAATAACGCCGACGTCGCTTTCAGCATCGCATACGTAAGAATCTGCATCGTATACCGTTCCGTCCTTGAGCTTGACGGTTATTTTTGCGGCACCATCGATTACGTGTGCACAGGTGAGAATGTAGCTTCCGCTTTCTGTCGAGGAAACAATAACACCGCTTCCTGCCCCCTCTGTGATATACTGACCGTAATATGCATCGGTCTCGACAGTTTCTGTTGTTACCTCAACAACAGTGTTTGCCGCGACTGAGGTAACGTATGCCGATACGCCCTTATCGGTTATCGGCGTAGTGTTTTCGTTCTTTGGAGCGTACTGAATGATAACCTCGCCCGGAGAGAAGAGCGTGAGGTTTCCGTTCTCGGGATCAAGATGCATTACTGCGCAAAGAAAAATGTTTCCAATGAAGGATATAACAAGCGCGATCGCAAGCATTCCGATCACAAAGCCCTTTGATGCGGGCTTCTTCTCGGGTTTTGGTGTCTGCGGTCTGTTATAAGGCGAATAGGTCGGCGCCTGAGACGCCTGCTGTCCGTAATAACCGGGATTTCCGTAGTAGCCGTTATAACCGCCATACTGCGGGCGCTGATAGCTGTATTGGTTATTCTGAGCGTACTGCGCGTTCTGTCTGTACTCGCCGTAGGGCGGGGTGTACTGCTGATTATAAGTGTTGCTCTGACCGGGCTGTTGAGCCTGTGCCGTATATCCCTGATTTGCGCCATGAGACGGTTCGGACTTTGGTTCTTCAGGCTGAGGAGCAGGCTCTTCGTTTACAGGAGCTTGCTCGTTCTTGAACTCTTTGTTTTCGGGATTCTGTTCGTAAGGATTGTTCATGATATTCTCCTTCTGTGTCTTTATGATTTGATTATAAACTCCAAATGTGACAGTAATGTGATTATTTGAAGAAATTTTATTGAAAAATGAGTGTTAATGTGATATAATGCCATCAAACACTTTAGCGGTCATAAGGAGTAACTATGAAAACTGCGATAATTACGGGCGCATCGCGTGGAATCGGTCGCGCGACCGCAAGGCTTTTCGCTATGCGCGGATATAACACCGTTATTTGCTACAATAACTCAAAGGATGAGGCTGACGCTCTTTGTTGCGAGCTTAACGGGGAAGGGCTGAGCGCTCTCATATATAAGGTCGATGTGTCAAAACCGAATGAGATCAAAAAGCTATTTGCTGACGTATACACCCAATTTGGAAGCATCGACGTTCTTGTGAACAATGCAGGCGTTTGTTCTTACGGGCTTTTGACCGATATTACCGATGAAGAATTTGAACGTGTTAACGGTATAAATTATAACGGAACCTTCTACTGCTCGCGTGAAGCAGTAAAATATATGCTTAAAGAGCATAAGGGAAGCATTGTGAACGTTTCCTCTATGTGGGGTATCAGCGGTTCGTCCTGTGAGAGTGTTTACTCCGCTTCAAAGGCGGCTGTAATTGGCTTGACAAAGGCGCTTGCGAAGGAGCTCGGCCCGTCAGGTATAAGAGTAAACTGCGTTGCCCCCGGTGTAATTGCAACTGATATGAATTCCTGTCTCTGTAAAGAAACGGTCAGTGAACTTTCCGATGCGACTCCTCTTTGCAGAATAGGAACGCCTGAAGAGGTTGGGGAAGTGATATTCTTCCTTGCTTCTGACAGTGCATCATTCGTAACCGGACAGATACTTTCGGTCGACGGAGGATTTGCTGTATAAAAATTTAATAATGAAAAAGGACTTCCTTATGGAAGTCCTTTTTGGTGCTCCTGCGGAGAGTCGAACTCCGGACAACTTGATTAAAAGTCAAGTGCTCTACCAACTGAGCTACAGGGGCGTTTTCGGCACGAAAGATATTATAGCACAGTATTTCAACAATGTCAAGAGTAAAATCAAAAAAATAAAGAAAAACGCGGCTCAACGAGCCGCGTTAAATTCATTTATCAGTTTCCTGCGTTTCTCTTCTTCTGAACGATATCCCAGAGAGCAAGGAAATCATCGTCGGGAACGGAGGGGTCGGCTGCCTCGCCGTTTTCCTCAGTTGCTTCCTCAGCCTTTTCTGCCTTGTTAGCGAATGCTGCCTTGGCAGTGGTCTTTGTCTCCTTCTTGGGAGCATCGAAGCCGGTAGCGACAACAGTTATGGTCATAGTGTCCTCAAGGCTGTCGTCGAACGCAACACCCCAGATGATCTCTGCATCGGGATGAGCTTCATCGGAGATGAGCTGAGAAGCGGTCTCGATCTCTTCGAGTCCGATGTCGGGAGAAGCGGTGATGCTGATAAGGATACCCTTAGCGCCTGCGATCGTAGTCTCGAGAAGGGGAGAGGAGATAGCAAGGCGGGGAGCCTCGGTAGCCTTGTCCTTACCGGAAGCGGTACCGATACCCATGTGAGCAGGTCCGCCGTCCTTCATAACGGTAGTAACGTCTGCGAAGTCGAGGTTGATGAATCCGTCAACGTTGATAAGCTCAGAAATGCTCTGTACACCGTGGCGGAGGATGTTATCAGCCTCGGAGAAAGCGTTTGCGAGAGTAATTCTGGTCTCGGAGATCTGCTTAAGGCGCTCGTTAGGAATGATGATAAGGGAGTCAACGCACTCACGGAGGCTCTCGATTCCGCTTTCAGCGGCTTCCATTCTCTTTCTTCCCTCGAATGCGAAGGGCTTGGTTACGATACCAACGGTAAGAATGCCCATGTCACGAGCGATCTTAGCAACTACGGGAGCAGCGCCGGTTCCGGTTCCGCCGCCCATACCGGAGGTGATAAATACCATGTCAGCGCCCTTGATGGCGTTTGTGATCTCTTCCTGGCTCTCTTCAGCAGCTCTTGCACCGATATCAGGGTTAGCGCCTGCGCCATGTCCCTTAGTGATCTTGTCGCCGATAGTGATCTTTTTGCCTGCTGTAGAACGGCTGAGTGCCTGCTTATCGGTATTAACTGCGATAAACTCAACACCGCGAACGTTGCTTGAAATCATGCGGTTAACTGCGTTGTTTCCGCCGCCGCCGACACCTATTACCTTTATATTTACTAAATTTTCATTTTCTGCGTAGTTTTCGAATTCCATGGTATGTATCCTCCAAATAAATCTTTTATAATACTAATATTTTGCACTTTGCGACATTATTTCCGAAAAAATAGGTCACACAACAATATGATACTTCTTTTTAGACTTTGATGCAAGAGGTTTTCATAAAGTTTACTATTTGTTCATAATTTTTGTTTGCCCACAGCGTTTATCTGTATTCAAACGGGTCCTCTACGACTCTTGCCACTATCTGATTGACCTTTTCAACGTTGATCGAGACGATCGCGTACTCATTATAGGTCTCTATAACCTTTTTGACGAATTTAATCTTCGTGTCGAGGTTGTCCATTGTACCAATATCTATCCTGTATTTACTTCCGTCTGTGTAAAGAACGAGATGATATCTGTCCGATGCGTCGATGCAATCGGTTTTTTTATAAATATCCTGTGTTTTAAGTTCAGTTAAAAATTCGATCAGATGATCGTAATTTGAATCCTTGTCAAATACGATTCTTTCGCCTTGAACCGCGCGTTCGACCTGAGGCAGCTTGAGATATATGACCGGCATATCGAGAACCTGTATATCCTCGTATATATCGTGCTTTGATATAATTCTCAAATCTTCAGAGAGCAGGAAGTAATCGCCGTATATTTCAGCACAGTAGCTGGGGGCATCCTCCTTGACCTTAATAACAAGAGTCGAGGGAAGAACTCTCTTAAAGGTTACCTTACTGATATAAGGGTATTTCTTAATAATATTTTTTTCTGCTTTTTTTAAGTTAACACCGAAGAGGTTGTCCGATGGTGAAAAGCCGCACGCATCGAGTATCTGTTTTTCCGTATAACGGCTGTTTCCTCTTATCTCAACCTTTTTCAGCCCGAAGAAAACTACGATACAAACGAGCGCAATGAGTGCCGTCAGAGCCGCTCCTGTCGCAACGTAGAAGATCTTTCTGCCGACCTCCTTGCGCTTATTTTTGGAGCGAAGCTTCAAAAAAGAGTCATTATTCACAAGCTCGGCGTTGCTTAGTTCTTCGTCGAAAAAGTATTGGCTTTCATTACTGTTCACTTTTATGACTCCTTTCTGAAAAAAATTGAGGGTGAGTGCTATTATATCATATCTTTGCAGAATTTACAAGTGCCAAAATTTCTTCGTATATTAGTTCATTCGCGTTATTAATCGCGAACTTTCCGAAATTCTCGCCCATGTTGTGACGCTTTTCGCGGTCGTTGATAAGTTTATCGACTGTCTCAGCGAGCAGTCCGTCGGTGAGTTCGCTTTCCTCTATGAGACAGACAGCGTCAGCATCGGCAAGAACCTTTGCGTTCTTATATTGATGATTGTCAGTGACGTTTGGCGAGGGAATGAGTATTGAGGGCTTTTTAAGATGTGCAAGCTCCGATATGGTCATTGCCCCTGCGCGGTTGATAACAAGATCAGCCGCCGCCAGACGGTCGGGCATATCGTATATGTAATCAACGAGAACCAGGTTTTCGTATTTATCAAGACCGAGGCGTTCAAATTCTGCCTTGGTTCTTTCGTAATTAATAACACCTGCTTGATGAAGATGGTGTATTTCGGGATGCTTAGACGAATATTCCGCCATAAGCTTGATGGCTTCGGAATTGATTCTTCCTGCACCGTTACTTCCGCCGCAGGTAAGCAGGGAATAGCGGTAACGGTTTTCAAAGCCCAGCTTTCTTCTTGCTTCTTCCTTTGTTATGTCCGAGAAACCTGATTTGAGCGGATTGCCAACATGCATTATCTTCTTGCATTTTTTAATTTGTGAGGCGGTTGCCTCAAAGTTTGTAAACAAAACGTCTATATGAGGGGCAAGCATCTTTACGGCTACACCTGCAAGTGCATTCGATTCATGCATTGCCGTCGGTATATGCATGCTTGCCGCGGCCTTTATCAGAGGCCACGAAACGTATCCTCCCGTTCCTATACAAACGTCGGGCTTAAATTCTCTAATCAGCTTCTTTGCCTTGCCGACTGAGGTTGCGGTAAGATAGAGAGTCTTGAAATTGGACAGACATATCTTTCGTCTCAGACCCTGCATCTCGATATGGTATAGCTTGAAGCCCTCCTTCGGGACCAGTCTGTTTTCCATTCCTCTGCTCGTTCCGACGAATGCAATCTCAGCATCGGGCTGATGTTTAAGTATCGTTTTTGCGATGGCAATAGCGGGATTGATATGACCGCCTGTGCCTCCTCCTGTCAGCATAACTTTCATATTTGATCGAGAGCGTCCTTTTTCTGATATGAATATTTTGATATAGATAGTATTACTCCCATTTCGGCAAGCTGAACTATTAGAGCTGTTCCGCCGTAGCTGAAGAATGGCAGCGAGATTCCCGTATTTGGTATCATATTGGTAACGACTGCAATATTTAGAAGTGCTTGAATTGCGACCTTACTGATAAGACCGATAACAACGAGTGAAGAGAAGGTATCGGGTGCCTTGAGTGCAATTACGAAGCCTCGCCAGATAAGCAGCATAAAGAGAATTACAACGAGCGTTGCACCTGCAAAGCCGAGCTCCTCTGCTATTATGGAGAATACGAAGTCGTTTTGAGGCTGTGAGACGTACATGTGCTTCTGTCTGCTGTTCCCGAGCCCGACACCGAATAGTCCGCCTGAGCCGATTGCGTAAAGACCTTGCAATGTCTGCCAGATCTTGCCGGTCGGGTCATAGCTTTCGGGGTTGATAAGCATATTGATTCTGTCCTGGGCGTACGGGAATACGGCTATTGCAATACCGATAAGCGCACAGGCGGATATAACCGCCGCCGAGAACCATTTCATACTTGCGCCTGCCGCAAATATTACGATTGCTCCTATGGCAAATACGATGATAGTGCCTGAGATATGCCTTTCCAGAGCAATGAGCAAGCAGACAACTCCGACAATAAGGAACGGAACGAACATTCCGTAAATGAATGACTGCTTTTTATTCTTATAGTTTGTGATCCTGTCCTGATTTCGCGCAACGTAGAGTGCCAGCATAAATACCAGTGCGGGCTTCATTACCTCTGACGGCTGGAAGGTGTACGATCCTATCATAATCCATCTTTGCGCAACACCGCTCGCAATACCGTACATTAGCACGGCAAGCAGGAGAATTATTGCTACGATGAATATAGGAACTGTTACTTTTCGAAGCCAGCGGTAATCAAAGTTCATTGCAAAGATCAACGGTATCATGCCAACGCAAGCAAAGAGTATCTGTCTTTTTACGAAATAAAAGCTGTCTCCGTACTTGCTAAATGCGTATGCGTAGCTTGCGGAAAAGTCCATAATTATGCCGAAAAGAGTAAGTATTATAACGAGAATGAGGAACAGCTTGTCATAGCTACCCTTGATTCTTACAACGTCGGTCGGCTTTATGAAGTCGTTTTTGCGGGAACGTGTGACCGGCTTCTTCTGTGTAGGAACCGAAAGGGCTGTGTCTTTTCGCTTTATAAGCTTAGGTTTCTTTTCCTTAGGCGTAGTCTTGCCTTGTGCTTGCGGCTTTGCGGGGTGAGCGGATTTGTTAATTGTTTGATTATTTTGAATCTGCTCTCCGGACCGTGTTCTTTTTTGCTGTGTATTTTGCTGTATATTACTGCGTTCAGCCGGATTGTTGGGATTCTTAGCGTGAGCGGGTTGGCGCACGCTTGCATTTGGATTCTGACGTCGAACAGAATTGCCCGACGCGTTATATGACGGTCTATTGCCGTTTTTTTCTCTTTCGTTTGGGTTTCTGTTCATGTTTTATCCTTTTAGAATATTCCGAAGAAATATGAAACGACGCAGAGCACAAGTGTAGCTGCAGAGAATACGGTGACTACCTTGATTTCGTTCCAGCCGCATTTTTCAAAGTGATGGTGTATCGGCGCCATCTTGAAGAAGCGCTTGCCGTGTGTTATCTTGAAGTATCCGACCTGAATGATATCGGAAATTGCTTCCATTATATATACGAATCCGCAGATGAGAATTATAAGCGGGTTGAATATAAGGAATGCCATAGAGGTAACGAGTCCACCGAGAAAAAGGGAACCGGTGTCGCCCATAAAGACTCTTGCGGGGTAAAAATTATACACAAGGAAGCCGAGACATCCGCCGAGAGTTGAGCCGGAGAGAATACCGAGGGGTTTATATTCATACTTATATGCGACCGCCGAGAAGAATGCGGCAACAACCGCGGTTTCCGATGCGGCAAGTCCGTCGATACCGTCAGCAAGGTTGACACTGTTTACAACGCCTGTTATAAGGATTACGGCGATTATGTAATAGAAAAATCCGAGGTCAACAAATTTGTTGAAGAAGGGCAGATACATATAGGTATTTATGTAACCGAAGCGACTTGCCGCGGCGACGAAAAGCACCGCGACTATAAGCTGTAGAAGGTATTTTTGCCATGAAAGAAGACCTTCGTTTTTGTTCTTTGCGAACTTTGTTCTGTCATCGATCATACCGATGACTGAGTTAAGAATCGCAAAAATCAGGCACATAACGGGGAAAAGCAGAGTTCTGTCATCGGTTTTGGCATACAGCACCGTGAACAGAGTCGCACAGACGAGCGATATTGCGATAAGGAAAGATAAGCCTCCCATTGTTGGAGTTCCTTCCTTGGATTTGTGCCAACGCGGGCCTATATCGAGAATCTTCTGTCCCATTTTCTTGCTTTTGAGGTATGGAATAAGAAAACGGAGAATTACAGCAGTCAGTACGAACGCAGATAAAAGTGAAATCAGATAATACAGTGTCATTTTTTCATTCCTCGGCTAATGCCGCTCCTTTTAATTTTCGAGAAGAATTTTGGCGATTCTGCCCATGTCGATTCCATGGCTTGCTTTGATAAGGACGCAATCTTTTTCTCTTACGTTTTCTTTTACACATTTTGAGATAGGCTTTTCATCGGTAATGTCGGTGAAAACGAATGCGTTTTCTTTCGGGAATCCGTTCTTTATCGCTTCATCGGCGATGAAATATGCATCGTTACCGAACGTGAATAGCAGGTCAACTCCAATTTGCGAAACGAATGTTCCGACGGAACGGTGAAGCTCTTCGCTTCGGTCACCAAGCTCCATCACGTTTCCGATCACCGCAACGATTCTGCCGCCTGTGTCCTTTGACAGACCTTTTGTTACGGAAAGGGATGCTTTAATTGATTCGGGGCTTGCGTTATAGTAATCGTTTATAAATGTTATGCCGTTATGCTTTATGATATTCTGTCTCATTCCAACGCCGACGAAGGAAGACAGACCTGTTTTTATCTCGATGTCTGTAAGGCCTGCAAGTTTTCCGATGGTTACGGCATACATTGCGTCAAGAACCGTATGCTCGCCGAGCGTTGGGATGCGGCAATCGGTAATTATGCCGTCGGGGGTAACTGCGTCGAATACCATTCCGTCGCCGCCGCATCTTACGTTTTCGGCTCGGTATGGACATTCTTTATTATGTAAGGAGACGTAAACGCCGTTCTCAATGCCACTCAGAAGCGGCTCGTCACCGTTCAGGACGAGAATACCGTCCTCTGTCATACCATCTCTTATCTCAAGCTTAGCGTCGCGTATTCCCTCGCGTGAGCCGAGATGCTCTATGTGAGACGAGCCGATGACGGTTATAACGCCAATATCGGGGCGCGTCAGCTTAGTTAAGAACGAGATCTCGCCTCTTGCGCTCATACCCATTTCAATGACAGCCGCTTTATGCTCCTCTTTTATACTAAGAAGAGTAAGGGGAAGTCCGAGCGCGTTGTTGAAGTTCCCTTCGGTTTTGTGGGTAGGGAATTTAGCACCTAAAACGGCAGCTATAAACTGTCTTGTCGTCGTTTTGCCGACGCTGCCAGTGACACCGACTGTCAGAAGCTCGCATTCCTTTTTATGCTCTGCCGAAAGATATGCAAGAGAAAGGGAAGTGTTTTCGCAAAGTATCACCGAGCAACCGTTATTTACAAAAGGAGTAAGATCCGCGGGTATTCTTTCGGTAAGTACTGCCGATGCGCCTTTTTCGGCGGCTGATGAAAGATAGAGATGTCCGTCTGTTCGTTCTCCGACGATTGCGACGAAAAGATCCCCGTCATTCACCTTGCGCGAATCTATCACGGCGCCGCTTACCTTCTTTGCGCCTTCATATATTAGCTTCCCTTGACAGGCCTGAGCAACTGATGCGCCCGTTGCGCCGTGAAAAATATCGAGCATAGCTTTCTTCCTTTCGATCAGTATAAACCGTGATCCTTAAGATATTGGTTTGATGCTTCAAGAGCTATATTTCGCTCCGAGAAGGGATGAGTGCCGTCGGGCATTATTTCGTATTCCTCATGGCCTTTACCTGCAAGGAGGATAACGTCACCGAGCTGTGCGGTCTTGACCGCATATTCGATTGCTTCCTTGCGGTTTTCTATAACCGTATGGGGACAGCTCTCATCGAAGCCCTCAAGGATATTGTTTATAATATCTCTTGTGTTTTCGCTTCGGCTGTTATCCGCTGTAACTATTACGAAATCTGCCATTTTTGAGGCGATTCCGCCCATTACGGGGCGCTTTGTGCGGTCACGGTCTCCTCCGCAGCCGAAGAGAAGCACAAGACGTTGTTCGTCCTTCATGAAACGGCGAATTGTATTAAGCACGTTCTCAAGTGCATCGGGAGTGTGCGCGAAATCTATGTAGAGAGAAAAATCGTTTGTCGGCAGCGCAATACGCTCCATTCTGCCTTTAACGCCGGTGAAACGGCTGAGTGCCGCCATAATCGTTCTGTGCGGAATACCGTCGGTATATGCTGCAGTTGCGGCTTCAAGGGTATTCATGACGGTAAATGAGCCCGGAATCGGGGAGGTGATTCTGAAAACGAGGTCCTTTGTAAAGACGTCGTAATCAATTCCTTGACTCTTATTGTCGGACACGTTCTTAGCGCAGAAATCGACCGCAGTACCTTTTGCAGAGCATAGGATCGGATTCCTCGATGCGTTTATCATAACCGGCGAATAGCTGTCGTCAGCATTTATTATCGCACGTTTGACCTTCGGGAACAGCCTTGCTTTTGCCTTTGCGTATTCATCGAGCGTTTTATGGAAATCGAGATGCTCGGGAGTGAGATTTGTAAACACTCCGCAGTCGAACTCGATCGGCTCGAGCTTGCCGAGCGCAAGCGCGTGAGACGACGCCTCCATAACAACGTGCGTATATCCCTCGTCGCGGTACTGAGCAAGGAGCGGATAAAGCACCGACGGGTCGGGCGTAGTCATCTTGCCGGTTATAGTACCTATCGTTGCGGCTTTGATTCCCGCCGCACGGTATATCTCAGTGAGCATTGTGACGGTGCTTGTTTTACCGTTGGTTCCCGTGACAGCAGTGATCTTCAGCTCTTTCCAAGGATCGCCGCAGAAACGCGACGTCAGATACGCTTCGCCTGCGCGTGTATTTTCAAAAACCGCGTAAGGAAGTGAAAGGGCGTTCAATTTATTCTCGATCTCCGGGCGGTTTTCATCTATTGCAAAGGCAACTGCGCCGTTCTCGATCGCCTTGTCAATGACAAGGTGACCGTCACGGGTGAAGCCCTTGATGCAGACGAAGAGATAACCCTCTCTGCAAAGCGTTGGGTCGGGAGTAATTCCCGTTATTTCGATTTCGGGAATTACTCCCGAGAGTCGGCAGGGGATGTTTTCGAGCATTTTATTGAGTAACATAAATTTGCTCCATTCTTTAGTAATTTACGCTGTTTCGTCGAGATAACGAACGGTTATCGTAACAACGGTTCCTTCCGTTACGAGAGTTCCGGGGGATATCGACTGAGAAATAACGTATGCCTCAGCGGACGTTGTGTTAGCCGCGCCGTTGATAATAACGTTGAAGCCGCGGTTACTTAGCGTTTTGTTTGCCGCGGTTGCCGTCTGTCCGACAACATCGGGAACGGTCTTGTTTGCAACAGGGGTAGCATTTCCGGTGTAGAATATTACCTTTCCGGAATTTTTCATGATTTCCTGACCCTTTGCGGGAACCTGATATGTTATCACGTCTCCGTTACCGCGTATTTCATATTCGATGCCTCTGTTAACGACTGCGGATATCGTGTCCTGCTTTGACCAGCCGACGTAGTTACTGAGCGTGGTTTTAATCTTTTTAAGCTCTGCGCTGGAGTAGTTACGCTCTATGCCGATGTAGGGAAGTATCTCGTCGAGAAGTCCCGCAATATAAGGAGCGGCAACCGTACTACCGTATTTAACCTGAGAGGTAGGCGTATCAACAACGATGATAACCGATATCTGGGGATCGTCTGCGGGTGCATAAGCGGCGCATGATCCAATACGGTAAGAGAAGTTACCGTTGGGATCGGCAAGGTCTCGGATCTCGGACGTGCCTGTTTTCGCTGCGATCTTATAGCCCGCAACGTATGCGTTCTTCGCACCGCCGTTCTTGCTTGAAACGCCACCCTCAAGGATAGACGCGAGAGTATTGCAAACGCTTTCGCTTACAACCTGGCGCTTGATAATCGTCTCATGCTGCATCAGTATATTTCCGTCATCGTCTATGATTTTGTCAACAACGTATGGCGTTAGGAGATTACCTCCGTTTGCTACGGTATTGATAGCGGTAAGCTGTGTAAGCGGAGTTACCTTGAAGGTCTGACCGAATGAATAGACAGCAAGTGATACGTTTGTAAAGTCGGTCTTGGACGAATAAATGCCCTTTGCTTCGCCGGGCAGATCTATACCCGTTTTTGAAGTTATTCCAAATGATTCGAAATACTTATAAAAGGTGCTTTGACCAAGGCGGAGAGAAATCGTCATCATCAACGGGTTACATGACATTTGCAGACCTGTTGTAAAGGTAATTGAACGGTGTCCCCTTGTTCGGTGGCAGTGAATCGGCTGCGGATAGCCTGAAACTCTGTAGGATCCGTTGCAGTAGAAGCCCTCACCGGGAGAAACAACGCCCTCCTCAAGCGCCATGGCGCTCGTTATTATTTTAAAGGTTGAGCCCGGCTCATAAAGCTCAGAAACGGCTTTGTTTCTCCAGAGAGTGTACAGAAGCTCTGTACGATACTTGGAATATTCTGTTGAATCCGGATCAAGTCCGCTGTTATTGAGCTTGGTTTGCGAGATGGAGTCAAGCTGATAAGGAGAGTTCAGATCAAAGGACGGGTATGTCGCCATTCCGAGAATTGCACCCGTATTGGTATCCATAACGATGCCTGTAACTCTGTTAAGGGGGTCGGTATCAAGATATGCTTGCTTTACTTGATTTTCAAGGGCGCGTTGTATCGTTACGTCTATTGTGGTAACGAGATTGGCGCCGTTTGACGCATCAATGTAGGTGTCATACTTACCGGGCATCTGGCCGCCCTGCGCATCCTTTGAGGTTATGTATTTACCGGATTCTCCTCTGAGGAACGAATTGTATTCAAGCTCCAGTCCGCTAAGACCCTGATCTGTACCCACAACGCCGATAACATTTGACGCAAGGGAAGAGAAGGGATAGTATCTTGCGGATCCTGCCTCAAGGTGCACTTGAAGCTTAAGGTCGTTTGCAAGTATAAAAGCTCTTACTGCGTCTGCCTGTTCCTCGGTAGCTTTTTTCAGTACCGTTTCATCGGCACGGTGTGTCTTTTTTGTGAGCGCAATTATCTTTTCGTAATCCACGTCAAGAATTTCGGAAAGTCCCTTTGCGATAAGCTCTGCCTTGCCGCTTTTTTCGATATCACGCGGCGATATGAATACGCGATATACGGTATAGTTGGAGGCGAGCTTAGTCATGTTTGCATCGTATATTTCGCCGCGCTCTGCTTTAAGGGTGGTATACCTTTGAATATTGTTTATTACCTTATTTTGATATTTATCGTAGTCAATTATCTGTAACTGGAAAAGTCTGAATATGAGAACGCACCAAAAAGCCATGAAACACATCAGTATTATCATGGATCTTCCGGGTATCATTCGTTTACGAGCAGTTATTGAGGGTTTGATTTCAGGCACCTCCGTTTGGGTCCTTCGGGGTATTTCCCGAAAGATGGGTATACTTATATATATTATACAACTAAATATATGAATTTACAATACGAAATAGAAAGAAAAAAAGGAACAACGGTAAATTTTTTTGCCGTTGTTCCTTGACTTTCGGTGTTAAGCCTTATGCATTTACTTTTCGTTAGGATTGATCGTGTCGCCGGGATCCATTGTTATATACTTTTTAGTGACCTCGTCGACAGTTACCATACCTAACTTTTCCTTTGCTATCTTTTCAATAAGCGTAAGATCGTTTTTCATATCGAGCTTTGCGGTGAGATCCTCTTCCTCAAAGGAGAGCGTAGCAATCTCGCTCTTAAGATCGGAGACTGTTGAGGTGTGCTCGTTTATCTGTACGTAATTGAAGATCATGTAGAAGAAAAGTAGCGAGCAAAGAAGAGAAAGGAATACGACCGAATACGGGAAAGCAACCTTTGTTGTGTCGGTAACCGTTCTTACGGTCGGTTCGGTTCTTACAGATGCAACGGGAACTGACATTTTCTTTGCGGGAACGCTTACGGGAATTGATCCGAGAGCGACGTCAGCCTTTGCGGCTCTTGCATTGGGATTCGACATATTGGGCGAACGGGTAACGCCTCTTCTTTTGTGTTCGCCGCTCTTTATTCTGCTGTAGCCTTTAACGCGTCTGTCGGAAGAATTTGCTGTGCGGGAATTTGAATCGGAGACGGGTCTCTTTGCGTTTTTCGCGCCGTTGGCTGTATTCGTTCTTGCGACGTCGTTTGTCATTGCGTTTTCCTTCTTTCTTAAAGCTTTTCTGCCACGCGAAGCTTTGCGCTGTGGCTTCTCTTGTTTTCCTCAAGCTCTTTATCGCTTGGCAATATCGGTTTTTTTGATATTTGTTTTACTGTCGGTTTCTTTCCGCATACACAGACAGGGAAGCTTGGCGGACAGGTGCAACCTTTGCCGAGATCGTTTATCGTTTGCTTAACGAGACGGTCCTCAAGTGAGTGGAACGTGATTATCGCCATTCTTCCGCCCTCATTCAGACACTCTGCGATGTCCCTGACGGTCGGTGGGATTATTTCAAGCTCACCGTTGACCTCAATTCTTATCGCCTGGAAGGTTCTTTTGGCGGGATTTGATCCTTTTTCGCGGAACTTAGGCGGAATTGAGTCGGTTATTATTGAAACAAGCTCAAGTGTTGTTTCAATAGGTTTTGCCTTTCTGCACTCAACTATTCTCGATGCTATTCTTCTTGAGAATTTTTCTTCTCCGTATTGAAAAATTATGTTTGCGAGCTTTTCTTCCGAATATGTGTTTACGATGTCGTAAGCCGACACAGGATCGTCTCTGTTCATTCTCATGTCGAGAGGTGCATCTGCGTTATAGGAAAATCCGCGCTCGGCTACGTCAATCTGATGAGAGGAGATGCCAAGGTCGATAAGCACACCGTCGGGCTTTCGACCGTTCAGTATCTCTTTCAGGTTTGAGAAGTTATTTTTTACTATCTCGACTCTGTCGGAGAAGGGGGCAAGTCGCTCAGAAACCGCTTCAACCGCGTCGATGTCGCGGTCTATGGCGATAAGCCTTCCGTTTTGATTCAATCGGCTCGCGATAGCGTAGCTGTGACCGCCGCCGCCTGCCGTACAGTCTACATAGAGACCGTCGGGCTTTATGTTCAGTCCGTCGATACATTCATTCAGCATCACGGAGTAGTGTTCAAAGTTAACTGCCATATCAGAAACCGAGCTTTATAAGCAGATCGGTAATGTCTGCGGTGTTTTCGGAATTGCTCTCGCTTATCCAGCTTTCCTCGTCCCAGATCTCAATGTGGTCGCCAACGCCGATTATCTTTACTGCACGGGTAAGTCCGGCATATTCGCATAGCGTGGGGGAGATAAGGACACGTCCCTGACCGTCAACGTTCGTTTCGAATGCGGCGGAGAAGAGGAATCTCTTTATCATTCTGGTTTCGGTCTGCGGAAGTGTTTCGAGCTTTGCGGTGAAATCCTCCCAACGATCCATAAGTCGGATCGTAGCCATGTC
>JAZNTT010000082.1:0-3492 GCA_045591885.1 Eubacteriales bacterium
GATGGTGCAGTCCGCGAATAGACGTCGTACCGATATACATACCCGGTCTCTTTCTTACCGCCTCAAGTCCTTCAAGGACTTGTATTTGGTTTTCGTCGTAGGTTTGATTCTGTGTCATCTTTTTTTCCTTTCTTTGCGGAGATTTCTCCGCATTTTGCCTTCCCCTTGGGGAAGGTGCTGAACGAAGCGAAGCGGATGAGGTTAGCCGTCGTAAACGGCGTTATAAAAACAATGTTACATTTCTTTTGAACACCTCATCCACCACGGGCGCAGCGCCCGCGGTCCCCCTTCCCCAAGGGGAAGGCTTATTTGCGTTCACTTTAATTTTATAAATAATTATTCAACTCTGCCGATGAGGGCTGACGTTGATATTTGGGAAAAGTACACTTTTCCGTCGTTTGTGAGTATAAATGACTTCGGGACTTCTTCAAAAAGTGCTTCGGTCATACCGTTTTTTTCTCTACCCTTGAGGAATTTTTTCGTATCCTGCGATACCGTTGCGGTATCCATATCGAAGATGCCGATTATGTTTTTTAGGCGTAGATTTTTATTGTTTCCTGCATGTAAGAACATACTGCGTAGGCCTTTCGTTTTTTTCGCATTTCTTTTCTCGTGAAAAGAAACGCTCGCAAAGAAACACGCCAAGGAGACAACCGGCAAAATCGCTTACGCAATTTTGCACGTTTTCTCCTTTGGAAACCTCTTTCGGTTTAAGGGAGATTTCAAACGTTTCTTGGTAAGGCGTCTATATTTTTAATTTACAACCCCGTTATTTACGTTATAAACCTTACAGGGTGTATCAATTTTATCGCAGGACGTGATAATTACCTGCTTATTTTCAATACCCGATAAGAGATATTCGCGTCTTTTTTCGTCAAGCTCACTCAGAATATCGTCAAACAGGAAGACGGGATAGGTTCCGCTGACCTCGCGTGAAAGCTCACCCTCGGCGATCTTCATAGAAAGCGCGACCGATCTCTGCTGACCTTGCGAGCCGAATGCACGTGCCTCTTTGCCGTTCAGCATTATCTCAATATCGTCCTTATGAGTACCGTATAGCGTTGCGCCGAAGCGTAATTCTCTGTCGCGGTTCTCGGTAAGGAGAGACAGATATTCTTCTTTCGTTTTACGCGTTTGATAGGTCAGCTTAGCGCTTTCCTTTCCGCACGTCATATCGTTTATTATCTCGTCTGTCACAACTCTCAGGCGCGACACGTAAATATCGCGTTTTTCCGATATTATCTCAGCCTCGGCAGCGAGCTGCTCCGCGTAAACGTCGGAAAGTAAGAAGATATTATCATCCCGACGGTCGCGCGCCATTTTTATCAGCGCGTTTCGCTGTGAAAGCAGCGCGTTATATTTTTGAAGCGACCTTAAATAGTCTGTATCGGTCTGAGATAGGGCATGGTCTATAAATTTTCGTCTCACCGACGGCCCGTCCTTGACGATCGACAGATGCTCGGGACAAAACAGCACGGCTCGGAATCTTCCGACGACCTCGCTGAGTCTCGTTATCGGAACTCCGTTAATTGAGCAGAAGCGTTTACCTATCCTCGGCACGAAGCGGAAAAGCATTTCGTTTTCACGCTTGCCGTCGAAAAAGGTCATCTCTATCTGTCCGTATTCGGCGCCGAAGCGTACAAGCTCGTTTTCGTGCACTGTACGGAAGGATCTGCCGCCCGCGAAGAAATACACTCCCTCGAGTATATTCGTCTTTCCCTGCCCGTTTAAGCCGTTAAAAACGGTGACAGACTGTGACGGTGTTACCGACGCGTATTCGATGTTGCGAAAATTTTTATAGACGATCTTTCTAATTATCATCCGTTAAGACGAACGGGGAGAATGAGAAGCAAGAACTTACTGGGGTTCTCGCCTGCTTCTTCGACCGTCATGCTCATGAGAGGAGAGGTAAGGCAGAGCTTGATTCTCTCGCAGTCACATACCTTGATCGCGTCGTAGAGGAAGCGGCAGTTGAAGCCGATCTCGATGTCCTCGCCCTCGTGGTGAACGGAAATTACGTCGTTTACTCTGCCCGTGACGGAAGATGAAGCGATAGTAAGCTGTCCTTCCTTAACGGTGCAGATAACGGGGCTTGGGATCTGACCCTGTCTTCTTTCCTCGGTAACTAAGAGCGCTCTTTCAAGCGCCGAAAGAAGATCTGCGGTATCGAGAGTTACGAATATCTTGGGCGCTTTGGGAATGAAGCGGTCATAATCTATATACTGCGCGTCAATTCTTCTCGTAAAGAGCACGAAGCGGCCTACGAAGAAGATGATGTGCTTACGTGCAACGTAAATTTCCATTTCCTTATCGCTGTCGGAAATGAATCTCATAAGCTCGGAAACGCTCTTTCCGGGGATAATTACGTCAAAAGCAAGCTCGCTCGTACCGACGCTTTCCATCGGCTCTGTTTCGGTTACAACCGAAAGACGGCTTCCGTCACAGGAAACTGCCGATAGAACTCCGTCCTCTACCTTGAGGTCGAGACCGTTAAGCTCGGGCTTCACGGAATTAACTGCGATAGCGAACTGTGTTTTCTGTATAATAGCGCGGAGCGCGTCCTGACGGATCTTGAAGCCGCGGTCGCCTTTAAGCTCGGGAAGATCGGGGAAGTCGGACGCCGAAAGTGCGTAAAGCTCAAATTCAGACGTTCCTGCCGAGATCTTTGCCTTAAGGTTGCTTTCGTTTATTTCAATGGTAAGCAGGCCGTCGGGCATTGCCTTAACTATCTGAATAAATCTCTGACAGTTGATGATTCCCGCGCCGCTTTCTTCAACGATACAGGTGACAGTCGTTTTCATACCCTTTTCGAGGTCGTAAGCGGTAAGCTCACATTCCTTATCGGAGACGGTATTAAGAAGTATACCCTCGGTTGATGCGATCGTGTTTTTATTGGATGCAAATCCCACCGAGGGGATCGCTGCCTCGAGAATTTCACTTTTCATTACCTTTATTTTCATGATTTGATCCTTTCCTCCGAGCTTTGCTCGGTTGATTTCAAATTTCGTTTTTAATTTTGCGCGCAGCGCTTAAGAAAGAAATAAATAATAATATTTTTAGTAGGTATATCAGTAGGTGCTGTTGAAACTGTGGAAAAGTTAGAAAATCATTATGCCGTACTGTTTTTCGTGGTGTGAATGTCGAAAAATGTCTGTTGATAACGTGTTGGATTTTTTAGAAGTTGTCCACATGGGGATAAGGTGTTAATAAGTTGTGGATAATTGTGGATAACTATGAGTTTTATAAAGGTTTGTCCACATTATAGGTAATATTTGCCACGTTGTCTTGCCTTCCCCAGTGGGTAGCGAAGCGGCGCGAGGGTGTTGAATGACGTGCCGGGGGCACGTCAGACCCTGAGCGTGACCGAGCCGCAGCGAGACAGGGGGACCGCGGGCGTTGCGCCCGTGGTGAATGAGGTGTTACATAGGTAATGTATTTTTTCTTAACTTTTCTTGCTCGTGCAAGAAAAGTTACAAAAGAACCACGCCAAGG
>JAZNTT010000083.1:0-3884 GCA_045591885.1 Eubacteriales bacterium
TGAGGTGGTCGGCGTTTACAGCAACGAGCGAGAGGCGGCAGATAAGTTGAATGAAAAGTTTGGCATACCCGTAATGGACGATTACGCAGATGCTGTCGGCAAGATAGACGGCTTGGTAATTACGGCGCGCCACGGAGATAATCATTACAAATACGCCGAGCCGTATATAGACAGCGGTATCCCTATGTTTATTGACAAACCTATCACCGTAAACGAGAAGGATGCGACCGATCTTATACGTCGTCTTCGCGAAAAGAAGATACGTGTGTGCGGTGGATCATCTTTGAAGCACGATGCGCACGTTTGTCAGCTCAGGCAAGAGAGCGAATCCGACTATAAGGGAAAGACGCTTGGCGGTTACGTTCGGGCACCCTATCAGTCCGAAAACGCATACGGAGGATTTTATTTCTATTCGCAGCATCTGGTAGAAATGGTATGCGAGATATTCGGCAGATTTCCTCTTTCGGTCACCGCAAAGCAGAACCGAGGTCAGATACACGTTTTGTTTCATTACGAGGATTACGACTGCATAGGTCTATTCTGTGATGGAAAGTACGTTTATTACGCTTCTCGCATGGCAGAATCGGGATCAAGTGGATATGAGGTGGTATTTTCTTCGGATTGGTATTACAAGGAATTCAAGGAATTTTACGATCTGCTCTGCGACGGAGAGCAGTTGCAGTCCTATGAGGAATTTATATCTCCCGTGTTTATAATGAACGCTATCGAGCGTTCCTTGAACAGCGGCAAGGAAGAGCTTATTCCGAGGATAGAACTTTAAGGAGAGGACTATGGTAAATCTTAAAATTTCCGCCTTTGCCGATGAGTATGCCGACTCGGCGGAGGAGCAATTACAAGCTCTGAAGCAATTTGGGATCGGTCATATCGAGGTTCGACACTTAAACGGCAAGAATCTATCGGTTTTAAGCAGAAAAGAAGTCAATGATGCTAAAAAGGCGTTTGATAATCTTGGAATTAAAGTTTCCGCCATCGGCTCGCCTCTCGGGAAGATAAAATTAGATGGCAGCATGGAAGATCATTTGGAAACCGCACGGAGAGTCTTTGAGTATGCTAACGTACTCGAAACAAGACTTGTTCGTATGTTCAGTTTTTACGCGCCTGACGGAAAAAACATTGTCGACATGAAGAGCGAGGTGTTTGACGCACTCGAGAGACTTGTTGTTGTTGCGAGAGAACACGGCGTAACGCTATGTCATGAGAACGAAGCAAATATTTACGGAGACATACCGAGCCGTTGCAAAGAGCTCATAGATCATTTTGGCGGAGAGCTGAAATGCGTATTCGATATGGGAAATTTTGTGCTTGAGGGTGTTGACCCTTATAACGAGGCATACCCGATGTTGAAAAATGATATCGCTTATTTTCATATCAAGGACGCGCTCGAGGAGGGTGCGATAGTGCCCGCGGGCAAGGGAAATGCCAAAATAAAGGAGATACTCTCAGCGCACAGAGAATATGCAAGCGAAGATTTCTTCGTGTCGCTCGAGCCGCATTTGCAGACCTTTTCGGGACTTAATGCTCTTGTAGGGCGTTCATTTAAAAATCCGTATCAATATGCGGATCAAAAATCCGCCTTTGCCGACGCGGTAACTAAATTTAGGGAGTTGATTTGAATGAATACCTTTAAAAAAGATTTTTTAACCGTTAATATTTATGAAACAAGAACGGAAATGGGAGAGGCTGCCGCCAAGGATATTAAGGCTTGTATCCTTTCGCTTCTGAAAACGAAGGAAACCGTCAATATGATCTTCGCCGCCGCTCCCTCGCAAAACGAGGTGCTGCACGCGCTTGCAACCGATAAAGAAATTCCGTGGAACAGAGTAAACGCTTTCCATATGGACGAATACATAGGACTCTCCACCGATGCTCCGCAGGGGTTTGGTAACTTTTTGAAGGCTCACATTTTCGGTCTCTCTGATTTTAAGAGCGTTAATTATATAGATATCTCCGCACCCGATGCCGAGAGCGAATGCGCGCGTTACGCGGAGCTTTTGAAAGCATATCCAACAGATATCGTCGTTATGGGAATAGGAGAGAACGGACATATCGCCTTTAACGATCCGCCCGTGGCGGATTTCAATGATCCCAAAGCTGTCAAGCCGGTAATGCTTGATGAGATCTGCCGCAATCAGCAAGTGAATGACGGTTGCTTTGCTAAGCTTGACGACGTTCCAAGGACCGCGATCACTCTTACCGTTCCTACTCTTTTTGCGGGAGATCATCTTTTCTGCATAGTTCCCGCAAAGACCAAAGCGAAAGCTGTTAGAGCTACGCTTTGCGACGATATAAACGAAAAATGTCCTGCCACCGTTCTGCGCCGCCATAAGAATGCGATTCTTTATCTCGACGGCGACAGCAGTTCTCTTTTGTAATTTGCGCCATGAAAAGAATAAGATCTGATAAAATCATACATGAAGAGAATCTCTTTGACGGCTACGTTTATTTTGACAACGGAAAAATTACCGATGTGACCGCAAAAGAAATTCCCTTTTCCGAGGAATACGATATGACGGGCTATTACGTAAGTGCCGGCTTTATCGATATTCATACTCACGGAGGCGGTGGAAACAAATTTGAAGGAAGCGCGGACGAGATAGTGGACGGCTGCAATTTCCATTTGAAGCACGGAACCACGTCGATATGCCCTACTATCTCTGCAGCATCTTTTGAAAGCATGGCGGACTCGGTGAGTAACATCAAACGCGCTATGAGTGATCCTCGTGTGAAAGGAACTATAATAGGTGCACATATGGAAGGTCCGTATCTTTCTGAAAAGCAAGCGGGAGCGCAGTGCGCGGAGTTTATCGCCGAGCCGAGGAAAGAGGACTATTTGCCCTTATTGGAACGTTACGGCGATACAATAGCGCGTTGGAGCTATGCTCCCGAAAATGATAAGGAAGAGCGTTTTGTAAGGGCTTTGAAAAAATACGGTGTCGTAGCGTCTGCCGGTCATACCGACGCTGTGTATGACGATATGGCGCGCGCAATGGAAAACGGGTGCGAGCTCGTAACACATCTGTATTCCTGCACCTCTACCATAACCCGCGATCACGGATTTCGCCGGCTCGGCGTAATAGAAACAGCATATCTTCTTGACGATATGTACGTAGAAATAATATGCGATGGAAAACACCTGCCGCCTGAACTGATAAAGCTCATATATAAGATCAAGGGCGCAGATAAAATAGCCCTTATAACCGACAGTCTTGCACTTGCGGGGACGGACCAAACGCACGGATTTATGCAAAATACAGAGTTTATCATTGAGGACGGCGTGTGCAAGCTGATGGACAGAAGCGCGTTCGCCGGAAGTATCGCTACGGCAGACAGGCTTGTGCGCGTTGCCGTAAAGGAGGCAGATATACCGCTTTTAGATGCGGTCAAAATGATCACCGAGACCCCCGCGAAGATCATGAAGCTTTCTTCCAAGGGAAAAATTGCTCGTAATAAGGACGCCGACTTCGTTGTGTTTGACGAAAACATATCCATAAAAGCGGTTTTTGCCCGTGGAAAATTGATTCAATAAAATACAACTTAACATGGCAGACACGTAACATAAGCTAATGAATAGCGATTACGTGTCTGCCTACGATTTTTAAAAGAGAAAAGCCTCGAAAACGTAGTGTTTTCAAGGCTTCCGATGGTGCGGGTAACAGGACAAAATTGAACATGGTTCGCTTCGCTCACCTGCAAGTTTGTCTTGACGGACAACGTCCGTCGTTTGCTTCGCAAAACGTCAAACTTGCCTGCTACCAACGCCTACGGAGTTGGGCAGGTTCTGCAATGCTATCACCCAGACCAACAAAAAAGAGGAGCGTTGCTCCTCTTTTTTGCTGTGTATGGAAGTCGGAGGCCAAGCGGTC
>JAZNTT010000084.1:0-13069 GCA_045591885.1 Eubacteriales bacterium
TAACGGTACCTTCGGTCAGTCCGGTGATATCGCTAACGTTCCTCCCTGCGCAGCTACTATCGGCCCGCTCGACGTTATGAGAGCGAAGGAGCGTATCGAGGTTCACGCACTTGCTACCTGCGGCACCTTCTCCTCCTGGCAGAGAATGACCAGCCGTCTCTGCACGCACGGTCCGATAACTCCTTACCTCCCGAGCACCATGCTTCAGACCAAGAAGACTCAGGTCTACATCAGCGAAGAGCTCGCTGCTCCCTTTGAGTGCTGGGAAAAGGTCGGCTACTAATATATTAAAAATTACGCGGAAATCCGTCACACGGCGGATTTCCGCATAATGCCTTGAAAGGACAGATAATGTCAAACATTGATTTAGGCAGCTATAAGCTTCTCGGTATAGATATAGGTACTACTTCACTCAAGGCGGCGGTCTTTGACGGTAACGGCAAGCGTCTTGCCTTGACAAGCAGAGATTATACACTGAATACCTATCCCGATACCGGCTTCATCGAATTCGATCCCGAGGAATACATAAGGATCTGCAAAAGCGCGCTTGATGAGCTGACGGAAAAATGCGGTAAGATCGACGCAATATCGGTCGACACGCAGGGCGAAACGCTCATTCTGACCGATGAAAACGGTTCTCCTCTTTATCCCGCGGTAGTTTGGCTTGATAACAGAGCCGAAAAGGAAGCCGAGGATATAAAGGCGAACTTCGGAAACGAGCTTGTTTACAACGTAACGGGACAGCCCGAGATAACTGCAGGTTGGCCTGCGAGCAAGCTTCTTTGGTTCAAGAATAACCGTCCCGAGATCTTCAGTAAAATACGCAAGGTATTTATGCTTGAGGACTGGATACTTTACCGCCTGACGGGTAACTACGTTACCGAGCCGACGATTCAGTCGTCGACCATTTATTACGACGTAATAAACGGTAAATGGTGGAGCGAAATGCTCGACTATATAGGTCTACATGAGGACGTGTTCCCTAAGATCTGCCGCAGTGCGGAGGTCGTCGGTGAATATGACGGCGCGAAAGTTGTGAGCGGTGCTCTCGATCAGATCGCAGGTACCGTCGGTGCGGGTTGCGTTTCTGACAGAGTTATAAGCGAGATGACGGGCACCATAATGGCTATCTGCGTTATGACGGACAAGCTTCCGCCATATCAGCCGAACAGCATTATTCCCTGCCACGTCCACGGTATTGACGGTAAATACTGTCTTATCCTCTGGTCGTCAACTGCGGGAATGGCGCTCAAATGGTTCAAGAACAATTTTGCAGAGGGCTTTACCTTCCGTGAGCTTGATGCTCTGGCCAAGGATATTCCCGCCGGCTCCGACGGAATGACGGTGCTTCCCTATTTCTGCGGATCAACTATGCCGAAGTATAATCCGAGCGCGACCGCGACCTTTACCGGGGTGACTCTGTCCCACGGACGCGGACATTTCGCAAGAGCGATAATGGAATCGATCGCCTTCATACTCAAGCAGGATCTTGACTATATAGGCGCAGATAAGGTCGAGGAAATACGCATAACCGGCGGCGGTGCATCGAGTCCCCTTTGGGCGCAGATGAAGTCAGACGTAACAGGCAGACGTCTTAGGACCCTTTCCGAAAGCGAGACCGCGTGCCTCGGCTCGGCAATTTTTGCCGCAGTTGGAATCGGGCTCTTCGATAACATCGAGGAAGCGGCGGAAAAGCTCGTTACTACGAAGAACGAATATCTACCGTCGGGAAGCGATTACACTGAAGCTTATAACAGATTCTGTTCATACGACGCAAAACTCAACTGATACGAAAGGAAACTTTCAGGACAATGGTTAAAAATTATGTAATTAAAGAGCCCTTCTTTGAATACGGCCCTAAGTGCTATATGTACGGCGATACTCTTCTTGAGATCGCAAAGGGTCTTGATGAGCTTTCTGAAAAATACGACGTTGACGTCATTCTCGACGTCCCGGACACCGAGATATACAATATCGCACATAACGTAAAGAGGGTTCACGTTTACTCTCAGCACATGGACAGTCTTGCCGTTGGCAAGGGCATGGGAAGAACGCTTCCCGAAGCTCTTAAGGCAGCAGGCGCAGTCGGCGTTATGCTTAACCACGCTGAGCACAAGCTCACCATTGACGAGATCAAGGCAGCTATTGCACGCGCTGACGAGGTAGGTCTTGCTACCATGGTATGCGCTGACAGCGTTGACGAAGTGCGCGAGATCGCAAAGCTCGGACCTAACATTCTCGTTGCAGAGCCGACCGAGCTTATCGGTACCGGCAAGCCCGCTGACAAGGAATACGTCGACGAGGTTATTCGCGTAATCAGAGAGGTCAACCCCGAGATCAAGCCCTTCCCATCAGCAGGAATCAGCAAGGGCGAGGACTGCTACAATATAATTAAGGCGGGTTCTTCCGCATCGGGTTGCTCGAGCGCTATCGCAAAGGCAGAAAAGCCCCTCGCGCTCGCAGAGGAAATGATCGCGGCTGTTCGCCGTGCTTGGGACGAGGTTCACGGATAATATGAGAAAAGAAGCTTTGGAGGCGGCAAAAAACGCCTATAAGATAGAAAGCGAGTGCATAAGCACTATGCTCGAATACTTCGATGACGAACAGTTCAGCAAAGCTGTTGAGCTTCTTAAAAATGCCGAGCGCATCGGAACGTCCGGCTGCGGACATTCGGGAATAATCTGCCAGCACATGGCACATCTTCTCTGTTGCATTGAGCGCCCCGCGAGATTCATTTCGCCCGCGGAGGCAGTTCACGGTGCAACCGGTTATCTTCAGAAGGGCGACGTTATGATATTTGCGTCCCGCGGAGGAAAGACCAAGGAGCTTCTCCCGATCCTCGATATTTGCAAGGCAAAGGGTGTTTCGGTAATCACCGTTACCGAGGATCTTAACTCCGTTCTTGCAACGAGCGCCGACGTCGTTCTCAAACAGTACGTCAACCGCGAAACAGATAAGTACAACGCACAGGGTACAACCTCAACGACCGCACTCTGCATGATATTCCATGCTCTTCAGGCGGCACTTATCGAAGAAACAGACTATAAAAACGAGCAGTTCGCGCTCATCCATCCGGGTGGAGCAGTCGGCGAGCGACTCAATAAAAAATAATTAATTTTTGGAGGAAAACAAAAATGGAATTTAAGGTTTATCAGAAAGAGCTTGAGCTTCAGTCCAGAGGCTGGATCCCCACCTTCCACGACGTAACGAGCGAGATCATAAAGATCGTAGCTGAGTCCGGCGTAAAGAACGGTACCGTTTGTATCGCTTCTCACCATACTACCTGCTCGGTAATGGTTCAGGAGTGCTCTCACGACATCGATTCGTTTGACCTCGAGTATCTCCAGCACGATCTTCTCGACATCATGAGAAAGATGATCCCCGACTACACGAACGAGGGCGATTACCGTCATCCCGGTCCGATCCACTCCAAGTTCGGAAGATTCGTAAACGAGCCCGGTGACTTCACCTCTATGAACACTGACGGTCATCTCCGTTCCTGCTTCTTCGGCAGAAGCGAGACTATGACCATCAAGGACGGCATCCTTGACGGCGGTGAGTTCGCTCACGTTTACTTCATCGACTGGGACCATGTTCGTGCTCGTCACAGACAGCTTAACGTAACCGTTATGGGTACTTCCGATCCTATCAACGACAGAAAGTGGAACGACGGTAAGGTCGTCGATACTCTCCGTAAGTTCACCGACGAGGAAAAGGCTGACGACGTTCACTACACCCTCAACTGGAAGAGATAATGAGAAAAAGATGCTTTCATTCGAAAGCATCTTTTTGTTTTACTTTTTCCCCTCAATAAAGAACGCCGCTTCGCTGTCAGCGACCGAAAGCGCGTAGGCGAGCGGGAACATTTCGAAAGCCGCACCGACGTTTCTTTCGTCATCGGTACTCGAAAAGCCCATGTGATAACGGATAGCGAACGCTTCCTCGCGTGTGAGCTTCATATATCCCGAGATGATATAAACGCTCTTTTCACCATGTCCGTAAGGAAGCTTATCGTCATATTCGTAGGTCGGAACCGTCTGCCAGACGCCGTTTGCGTCCTTGACGTTACGCGTGCCTTTTTTATAGCAATTGACCTTGCATACGTCGTGAAGAAGCGATACGATAGCTATGCTCTCGTCGCTGTAATCCATTCCGTAGGTCTCCTTGACGCGAGGACGGTTGAGGTAATCAACAAGGCAGTCGTAGACGTTAAGCGAATGCTCGAGCAGTCCACCCTCGTATGCACCGTGGAAGCGCGTGCTTGCAGGGGCTGTGAGGAAGTCTCCCGTTGAGGTCAGATAATCGTAAAGCTTATCCGCGCCTTCTCTTTTTATATAAGTCGTATATAATTCCTTAAATCTCTCTTTGAGTGTCATATTACTTCCCTTTCTTGATTTGGATTCTATCGAAAACCGAGTCTGCTATCAGCGCAAATTCCGTGATCCCGAGTTTTTCGCCTCTGATATCGGGGGCGAACGATGCTTTTACTACCGCCTCGGTCAGCTCTTCCTTATTAAGCTCGGAAAATTCCGACGAGAGCGAATTTACAAGCGTTTTTCTTCTTTGTGCAAAGGCACCGCGAATAACTCTCGTCATCGTCTTTTCGTCCTTGACGGAGTATTTTCTCTCCTTATCAACCTCAATACGAATAACCGCAGAATCGACCTTCGGCGCAGGGACGAAGCTTCCCGCTGACACGTTAAAGAGCCTGCTTGCCTTTCCATACCGTGCAACCGACGCTGTAACCGAGCCGTAATCACCGTCGCCCGGCTTAGCGCAAAGACGTAGCGCAACCTCCTTTTGTATCATTACCGTTATGTTATCAAATCGGCATCCCGATTCAAGAAGTCCCATTATTATGGGTGTCGTTATGTAATACGGCAGATTGGCACAGACCGTAAGCGGCATATCGCCAAATTCATTTTTGATCAGTTCTGGCAGATCGACCTTCAAAATGTCGGCGTTTATGACCTTGAAGTTGTCAAACTCAGCCATCGTTTCACCGAGTGCCGGAATGAGGGTTGTATCGATCTCGACTGCAACGACCTTTTTATATAGCTTGCAAAGCTCCTGCGAGAGCGTTCCGATACCCGGTCCGATCTCGAGGATTGCAGAATCAGGCGATGCTCCGCACTCCTCTGCAATTCGGCGCGGCACGGCTTCGTTTATCAGAAAATTCTGACCGTAGCCCTTGTTGAAGCGCAGACCGTGCTTTTCCATTATATTCTTGACTTCGCTTAATGACGTCAGCTTCATTACAAATAAATTTCCTTTTTTGTATCGCAATTTTCTCTTGACAGAGCTTGTTTTTTGTGTTATAATCAATCGGTACGCTGGTATAGCACAGTCGGTAGTGCAGCTGATTCGTAATCAGCAGGTCGTGTGTTCGAGTCACATTACCAGCTCCAAAAATCCCTGACGAGATTCGTTGGGGATTTTTTGTTTTGCTCATCAGTCTTCGCTGCGCGAAGATGCTGATGCGTAAGCTCCCTGCGGGAGGATGGCATCAGGTCAGTGTGCAAGAGTCACATTACCAACTTGGGGAACGCTCCCAAACGAGGGCGTTTTTTGTTTTACAAATGATATTATACACTACTTTTCTTGATACGGCAAGTGTTTTTCAGAAATTGCTTGTTGCGTTATACGCCGCCATGTGTTATAATGAAAAAAACGGAAAGGAGTAAAGCATGGAAGTAAAAGACAAAAAACGTATACGCGACTTTTTATATGGTATTCTGCTTGCGTTTATATTCTCGTCCCTGCTCTTTTCCGTATCGGCGGTAGCGTTCAGCGAACGCAAGGATCCGAGCCTTGCACTGAATCTCTCACTTGCCCTATCATTTGTCAGTACCACGGTGTATTGGGCATTTGAATATTGCATATTCTACAAAAACCGTTCATCTGCGTTTTCCGTAGGTTATTTCGGGACTATCGTTCTCTCAGCCGCCAGCACATTTTTTATAACAAGCGTTTTTCCTATATACTTCGTTTTTGATCATGCTCCCGATATGACCGCAATGTATTTGAAGACAGCGTGTGTCAGATTTTGCCTTTTCAATTCCGTCGCGCTTGTGCTCCGTCTCGGCATTGAAACCTACCGATACATCAAGCTTGTTTTCGGATATAAAAATGAACAATAAACCGTTACACGCATATACTGCAGTGTGACGGTTTTTACTTTCTTACATATTTTTAAGTACAATATACAAATCTTGATAACAATATATGTATAAAACGATAATTTTTTTATTTTGTAAAAAAATGCTTTGATTTTTTTGATAGTTTATGATATAATATGTAAGATGGATAATTACGGTAGAGTAGTCTGCCATAAATTAGGTAACTGTACCCTTTTGCTAAAAAATAAAGTAAAGGTGTTAACATAAAATGGAAAGAATCGTAATAAACGGAGGAAAGCCCCTGAACGGCGAGATCGAAGTCAGCGGAATGAAAAACGCGGCGCTTCCGATTCTTATGGGCTGCCTGCTCGTTGAAGATAAATGCATAATAGAAAATCTCCCCGAGATCGACGACGTTACCCTTTCGCTTAAGATACTCAGCGCTATGGGAATGTCCGTCCGTATGATAAACCGAAACACAGTCGAGATCGACTCGACCTTCGCTGTCGGCGGAACTGCTCCTATCGATCTTGTACGCAAGATGAGAGCCTCCTACTATTTGCTTGGCGCCGAGCTTGGACGTTTCGGACGCGCTTATGTCGGTTACCCCGGAGGATGCGACTTCGGTGTTCGTCCTATCGACCAGCATATCAAGGGCTTTGAGGCACTTGGCGCAGAAGTGAACGTCGAGGGCGGATACGTTGAGGTAATTGCAAAGGACGGAGTCAGAGCGAATAACATATTCTTTGACGTTATAACCGTCGGAGGAACTATGAACGTAATGCTCGCGGCTGTAAAAGCAGAGGGCACTACTATAATCGAAAACGCCGCTCGTGAGCCGCATATAGTTGACCTCGCAAACTTCCTTAACTCCTGCGGAGCCAAGATAAGCGGTGCGGGAACCGATACGATAAAGATCAAGGGCGTAGCTGAGCTTCACGGCTGCACTTACGCTATCATCCCCGATATGATCGAGGCGGGAACCTATATGTTCGCCGCGGCTATCACAAAAGGTAATCTCAAAATTACAAACGTCATTCCGAAGCACCTTGAGTCTATAACTGCAAAGCTTGAAGAGATGGGTGTTGAGGTTGAAAACGGAGACGAGTACGTCACAGTAAAATATTGCGGTACTCTCAACCGTATAAACGTAAAAACTATGCCATACCCCGGCTTCCCGACCGATATGCAGCCGCAGATGGGAGTTCTTCTGTGTCTTGCAAGCGGTGTAAGCTGTCTGAGCGAGGGCGTGTATGACAACCGCTTCCGCTATTTTGAGGAAGTAAAGCGCATGGGCGCAAACGTCAAGGTTGATGGCAGAACTGCGGTCATTGAGGGAATTGAAAAGTTCTCGCCTGCCGTAATAAAGGCAGTTGACCTCCGTGCGGGCGCGGCTATGGTGCTCGCGGGACTTGCGACAAGCGGCAGAACCGAGATCGAGGATATTCGCCACATTGAACGCGGATACGACGATATAGTCGGAAAGCTCCGTGCCGTCGGCGCCGATATTGAAAAGGTTACTTACCCTGACGATAGTGAGCCGATTGCAAAAGCAAACTAATATTTAAGGCGGTTACGTTGTAACCGCCTTTTCTTATTTTATGATCTTTGTTATAAACGCCTTTTCCATTTTTTCAAGCGAACGGAAATCCATCGCTTCTTTGTATATATCTTCAAGGATAAAGTGATGCTCCTTAGCCAACGCAAGCTCACCGAGAGCACAGTCCATAAGTTCTTCTTCAATTGCCGTTAAAAAGCGAAGCTTTTTTCTCACCTCGCTCAGCTTTTCGTTTATTATAAACCGCTCGCCGTTTATTACCTTTTCTCCGTCGCCAAGAAGAGCAGCGACTCCCTTTTCTGGGAACATAACGGCATTGATGCGACAAAAACAATCACGGGAAACGTAAGCTTTCAGCTTCTGCTCCTTCGCTTTTTTCAGCATCTCATCAAACAAAAAGGCAGATATTCCCCGCTTATCCTTAATATATATTACCCTTTCGCATTCTGCTTCATAGCTGTTAAGGAATGTCTCGCCACTCATGGAAAATGCGCTTATCTGGCGCGGAATCAAAGAATACCCATTGCCGTTTCCAACCGTTTTCATAAAACGTGAAATCGCCTTTTCCGCCTTTTCCCTATCGTAGCAGGATATAAGCGCATTCTCTCTTTCGGATCTCACCGATTCGGCAACAGACAGATATTTGTAAGCAGATGCAAAGTATTTACCCTTCTTAACTGAATGCTCTTCTATTTTTTCACGGCATAAAGACAGAAATTCGCTATTCCAAAATTCTCCAAGGTTAAGGTATTCCTCCTTTGCCCCGGGAAAACGCGCCTCGAAGGTATGCGGCGAAGTTCCGTCGGTCACTCCGATACCGAGCGTCGGAATAACGATTCCGTCAAGCGAGCTTGGGTCCGACGAGCAATAATAATACTCGACGTCATATCCCTTTTCCGTGGCTCTTGCGGCAATTTTTTTCATAAAGGTGGACTTACCCGTACCCGGTCCGCCCTTTATTACATATAGTTTTTTTAAGTCAGCAAAAATTTCCTCGCCGTAATTTATAAATCCCCTTGATGTATTTGCACCGATGAAATACTTTTTCGTTCTTACCGTTAGGTTATCAAACATTTGCGCCTCCGTAAAAACAGTTATTCTTTTACATATTATGCAAAAAACCAAAAAGTGTCAAAAATAATGAACTCCGTGTCAACTACTTACACGGAGTTCATTATTTAAAAACACGGTATATCAAAAAGATATACCGTGTAAAAAGCGATTTATTTCACTTTATTTTTTGATCCAATCCTTTTGAACGGATACTGATAATTACCGAGCTTACAAAGAAGCAACACAAGCGGTATGCAAAGAAGCGAGGAGACGAAGTTACCGACAGCGTGCATGATATCAAACGGCAAGCCGTTAAGTAACCATACATAAGCGAAATCCCAATCTCCTTTGAAGAATACGTAGCACTGATACGGCATATAGAGTAAGCCGAATCCGATGCCGTGAAGCGTTGTCAGAACGGTTATGATGATCCCTGCCGCGACCTCGTTTATATTCCTCGGAATCAGCATTACAGCAAGCCAGAGAATAGTCCAAATATAAAGATTGGGATACCACCATATACCGAAGCCGCCAAAAAGTCCTTCAAGGAAAACATAGATATATATCGGTATCAGCGCCTTGAATCGGTAGACTACGGTAAACGCCGCTATAAACAGCGTCAATGGGTGCATATTAGGCACTATATCTATCTGCGCCGACAGGTACATTATCGCGGCGAAAAGCGCAAAAAGGACCATTTCCTCGATTCTTTTGACGTGCTTACTTACCTTCATGCCTTTTCGTACTTGATCTCGTACTTATCGCCGTCCGAAATGACCGTGTCATCAACTCCGCTCGGAAGCTGCTTTCCGTCCTTATAGAAGCCCCACCAAGCGCCGTCCTTGTCATAGTCGGCGCGAAGTCCGTTTACGACCTTAACGTAAAGGCCATACTCGCTCTCGTCGCCCTCAATGAGTTTCTCCTGCTCAAGCGCTCCGCGCAGGTTCGGAGAGTTCGTCGTTATCGTAAAGACGGTCTTCTCTCCCTTGTCGTCGATAACGGTGACTGTGATGGTTTTCTCGTCATTGTCACCCTTTGGCTTTTCGCATCCCGCAAAGCTCATAAACGCCGCCGCAGTCAGCGCAAGAACAAGCAGAACCGATAAAATTCGTCTGAGTTTTGTCATTTTCTTATTCCTTTCATTTGGGAAATGTCCCATAAAATTATACGTTCGGCGTTTTTGCACCCGTAGATACGGCGTCGGCTCTCGCAACTTTTGCAAAGTCGGGGTAAGTCTTCCGGCTTACAGAGAAAACAAATCAACACCTTCTCGGCTTGCGCCAATGGCTTGTCCCGTCCTTCTGCGGTCGGACGGCAGTTGATATGCTGTGGCAAACGCCACTCTCTGCTCACGGCGACGGGCTCGCTTCGGTCTTTCACCGATATTCCTTATTAAACCGCCCTTTGGCGGTGCCCCTTGTCGAACATTGTAATTATACTATGAACGTCGGCTTTTGTCAATCAAGGCAAAGGAAAAAGGCGGCAAAGCCGCCTTTTATTACGGGATCTTTTTGATCTCTTCGCTATCGTAGGTTACCTTGTAGGTCTCGATAAGCTCATCCTGATACTTCGTCATTATCTCGGAAATATAGCCCGATTTTGCATCGATCTCCCATGCGGGAAGTCCGTTTCCGATGAAGTAAACGACATGATAACCGTACATCGTCTCGACGATCTCGCAGTCACCGGGTATTCTTTCACCGTAGATCCAGTTTTCAAACTCCTCTACCATATAACCCTTGGTGACGTTATAGTAGGCGGTCGCTTCAAGAGCACTCTTGTCGTCAAGACATTTCTTTTCAAGTGCCTTGAAATCGTCCTCGGTCTTATTTCCGTTCTTGAATTCGTCGAGGATCGCGTTTGCCTTTGCAAGCGCTTCCGCCTTTGCGGTCGCAAGCTTATCCTTATCGGTCTCATTATTATCGACGTAGAAAAGAATGTGTCTGCAATCCTTAGTAAGGTAATCATAGAAATACGCGGGAGAAACGATACAGGAAACCGTGTAGTACTTTTCGCCGTCCTGATATTTGCTCTCGTGCATGAAGGTATCACCAGCCTTACGGTCAGACGAATATGCCCATTCGAAATAAGGCTTCTCGCTTTCGGTTGCGGCGGCATCTGCATCGTAATACTCGGCATCAAGCAGGAACTTAGATATTATTATCTCGGGCGAATCCGTCGAATTGCCGCCCGCCTGCTCGAGTGAAACGATAGCGTTTTTAAAGGAATCTACGGTCTTGTTCTTTGAATAGAACGCCTCTGCTCTTGCCTTTGCATCAGCAACCGCGGCTTCAATCTCCTCTTCGGTTGCATCCTTATCGTATTCCGCGAAGAAGCCGTACTGGATAACGTCGATCATAAGGAAGCTTTCGGGATGATCGTTACGGAACTTTAAGAGGTCATCGCTTGTATACTCGATAGTCAGAGAATGTGAATTCATATAGCTGTAAGCAAGCTGTTGAAGCACTATGCATTTTTCAAAGGTCTCGGCAGTTATTCCGTCTATATAATAATCTGCAAGCAAAGCGTCAAGATCTTTGTATCCGTTCTGTACCGCATTTGCCTGAAGCTCCTCAATATAGCTCTTGATCTCTGCGAGCTCTTCCGCTTCAAGCTCAAAGGAAGCGTTATATGCCGCCTCACATGCGGAGAGGTACTGGTCTATCTGAGAATTTGCCATTTCAGCAAAAAACTCAAACCATGTTTTACCCTCAGACAAAGGGCACGCCGCGGTCTGCTCTCTGAGCGAAAGCTCGACGTTATATCCGTAATACGGAAGGTAGCTTGAATACTGACCCACGAAATCGTAAAGGAAGAAGGCGTACATTGCTCCGTCCACCTCATAGTGCTCTGTCTTGGCAACGACGAACGAGGCAAGGTCGATCTTCTTTTCCTCCTTTTTGTCGCAGGAGACAAGGATAGTAAGCATCATAACCGATGCAAGGATAAATGAAATTATTCTTTTCATAAACACACTCCGAATAGTTTATCCTATACATGATACCACAACTATGTTAACAAATCAAGGCACACAAGTGTTTTTTATGTGATAAAAACGGACACCGCTCGGTGTCCGTTTTGCATATTGTCTTATCAGCAAACGCCCTGTGCGAGCATTGCTTCTGCGACCTTGATGAAGCCGGCGATATTCGCACCTGCAACAAGGTCATCGCCGAGGCCGTACTTTTTAGCAGCGGATACAGAAGAATCAAAGATGTTCTTCATGATCTGGTGAAGCTTAGCGTCAACCTCTTCTGCCGTCCAGCTGTAACGCATCGAGTTCTGCGACATTTCAAGACCCGATGTAGCAACACCGCCCGCGTTAACTGCCTTGGAGGGGGCAACGATAACGCCGTTCGCCTTAAGAAGAGCAACTGCCTCGTTAGTAGTCGGCATATTGGAGACCTCAACGTAGTACTTAACGCCGTTCTTTATGATCTCCTCTGCTTCCTTTACGTCGACCTCGTTCTGGGTTGCGCAAGGCATAAGGATATCTGCCTTTACGCTCCAGGGCTTCTCGCCTGCGTAGAAGGGCACGCCGAACTTATCTGCGTAATCCTGAACTCTGTTACGGCAGGATGCGCGCATTTCAAGCATATAGTTGATCTTTTCCTCGGTATTGATTCCGTCCTCGTCATAGATATATCCGTCGGGACCGGAGATGGTAACTACCTTACCGCCAAGCTCGGTAACCTTCTGAACAGTACCCCAAGCAACGTTACCGAAGCCCGAGATAGCAAAGGTCTTGCCCTTTATATCGTCGCCGAAGTGCTTGAGCATTTCAACGGTATAGTATACAGCGCCGTAACCTGTTGCCTCGGGACGGATGAGCGATCCGCCGAAGGAGAGACCCTTACCGGTAAGAACGCCGGTAAACTCATTGCGGAGACGCTTATACTGACCGAACATATATCCGACCTCGCGTGCGCCGACTCCGATGTCGCCTGCAGGAACGTCGGTATCAGCACCGATGTGCTTTTCAAGCTCTGTCATAAATGCCTGACAGAAGCGCATGATTTCGTTGTCGCTCTTTCCCTTGGGATCGAAGTCGCATCCGCCCTTTGCACCGCCCATAGGGAGGCTTGTAAGGGAGTTTTTGAAGGTCTGCTCGAAGCCGAGGAACTTCATAATCGAGAGGTTAACGGAGGGATGGAATCTGATACCGCCCTTGTAAGGACCGATAGCAGAGTTATACTGAACTCTGTTACGGCAGGATGCACGCATTTCAAGCATATAGTTGATCTTTTCCTCGGTATTGATTCCGTCCTCGTCATAGATATATCCGTCGGGACCGGAGATGGTAACTACCTTACCGCCAAGCTCGGTAACCTTCTGAACA
>JAZNTT010000085.1:0-44920 GCA_045591885.1 Eubacteriales bacterium
ACCGCTTGGCCTCCGACTTCGCCTGTGAATCCGGAATCGCTCGCGCCTTCATCTACCGGCGCGAAGTCATCAGGAAGCGGGCCTTCAAGCGCAACGTCCTCGCCGTATACGTTGTAGTCGCCTATCGGTCCGAGGTCATCGTCGATGTTTTCTCCATCAAAAAAGACACCATCCTCTGATGATGCCTTTCCTAAAGGAGCTATTTCGTTTCTTTCTGTTTGGGTTTCACTTGTCCGACTACGTGGCATTTGAACGGCCTTTGAAAGCTGGTCGGGCCCTTCGGCGCGTTCATAAACTCGTCCGACATTAGAAACTCGGTCATTGTCATATTCTTGTCTTTCAGATACTCCTTCAGCGCTATTAAGGGATTCGGTGCTTGTAGCGTTTCCTTGTAGCTGTTGTACTTCATTATCTGTGATCTCCTTTCCGTAAATCAACGGATTTCCGTCGTTAGCAGTAGTTACCCTGACAACGCGATACTTGGTTCCCGGAAGATATATAACCTCTTGTTGCTGACCGTTATACGTTTCTGATATATCGCGTGCGCTTTGTCCGTAAATAACAAGGTGAACCGACTTTTCGCCTATCGTGGGATATCCGTTCGGTTCTTTTGATGCAGAGGTAAAGGCATCGAGATCGACTATGTTTCCTTCGGCATTTATCGACAGAAAACTATCAAAATCGCTCTCGCTGTTAAGTACAGTATCAAAATCAAGATTTCGATATGTGAGTCCAGTATATGTTGGATGCTTCATCAATCCCGATCTCACGCCTTCTTCCAAGTAAGCTTCATACTCGCTTTGCTCCGAACGGTCACCGCTTCGTTGTGCTCTGGTCATATCATAAGCAGCACCGGCTACATAGGCACGCAGAGCAAACGATTCGTCATCGTTTATCGCATATTCCCGAATAGCTTTATTGACACCGTTTTCGATTTCTTCGGCAGAAATATTATCAACGACCATTTCCGCGAAAGATCGATGAGTCTCGTATTTGGGTTCAGGAATATTATACGTCCATTCCGCTTCGTTGTCAAGAACCTCATCCGAATCAACAGACGTCTGCGAATTTGGCATTTCTGCTATCGGAGCGAAGTCATCAGGATAAGCTGAAGCATGATCATTAAGGATTGCGGCAACAGTATCGGGATCTTGACCAAGAAAATATTCTTGTATCGCCAAATATGCCTCTTCAAATGAATTCGCAACTGTTTCAAACTCATTGGGGACAAAGCCACCGGAACCCTCGCCTTCCACATAAACGGCGTATTGACCGTTTGTTTTTTTAATGATATGATACCTTTGGCCAAGCGAAGACGTTCCTGTAGCGCGGTTAGTGCTTTCGATCTGTGTCTGCATCTTATCATACTCGGGAGTAATACCTAATTCTCTAAGCTCTGCTGCTTCAGATAGTCTCAATTCTGCGGCTTTTCTTGCTTCCGTTTTTTTCTCATTCTGCATGACATCATCTTGAACAGGCGCAACGTCTTCAAAAATATCGGCACGACTACCAGCCCCGCTCTCCGAATCAACAGACGTCTGAGAATTTGCCTTTCTGCGTCTATCCCTCTCGTCAAGAACGGCGTTCTCGTCAACGTAGACTCTTCCGTCTTCCTCATAGGTCAGCCCTGCATCCTTCCAGGCCTGCTGTGCGGCTACATCGCCGCTAAGACCGATAACATTAAACGACAGATTTCCGTTTGCGTCGACCGCGTTCTGCAACGCTTCGACGGGCAGGGCAGAAAGAAGCTCGCTCTGCTTCGCATTATAGTGTCTGCCTGTGTACTCGCCCGTGAATCCGGCATCACTCGTATCTTCGCCGATCGGAGCAAAGTCATCAGGAAGCGGACCCTCAAGAGCAACGTCCTCGCCGTATACGTTGTAGTCGCCTATCGGTCCGAGGTCGCTGTCAACATCTGAAAGCGAATGCCGAGTTTCTCCATCAAAAAAGACACCATCCTCTGATGATGCCTTTTCTGAAGGTGCAGTATCCAGTATCTCTTTTGTTCCGTCACTATATGTTATTTCTGTGCTTCCGTCTTCATTGAAGTGCCAATGTCTTTTTTTCGGCTTCCCGTAAGCATTAGTCCGATCTTTTGAATATCCTGTTCCGTTACTTCGCCCTTCTCTCGATACAACGTAATTATCATTTGTATCATCTTTTCTCGGTTCTCGTCCGTCTCGGCTAAACCTACTATCGCTACTGTTGTCTCTTTGTCCAGACCAATGCTCTTCAGCAATCGAATCAAGTTGTGTTCTGTTTGTGTTACCATAATCCTCTCCCAAATCGTAAATATTATCTAATGTTTTCTTTCCATAGATGTGTACGATTCCGTCATCGTCAATAACATATCTATATGTGATGCCATTAGATAATGTTTGTGTAATAAGTTGATTTCTCTTGCCTGCGTGCCAAGTTAATGCTTCGGACTGCACTCTTTCCTGTTCCGCAGCAGGAAGTTCAAGCTCATTATACCACGAATTATCAAAATTATCAATATCTTTTGTAAGAGAATACCGTGTGACTTCCGCATTGGAAAAAGATTCATTTGCATTTTCTGTTGACTTTTTCGAATTTTGTGGTATACTATTATCAGCGGAATCCTCTTGTATATCGCCAATCGCATCTTGCGTAGTAGCGGTGGTAGAGGATTCTGCTGTTTTTATATCAAATGCAGTAGGTGTCATATCTACCACATCATAAAAGACGGCCTCGCCTTTCGAAGTAATACCAACAACTACCTCTGCCTGATACTTTGAGTTCCCGGACATAATAAGAGTCACGCCATGGTCGAAGTCAACAAAATTATCTTTTCTTGAATGAACTAATCCACCGTCACGGCTCCAATTTGTAGTAGCAACAACTATGTCGTCTGCTATGTCAGCTGCTCTCATCTTGTCAGCAAAGACATCGGGAGATTTTTTGTATAACCGTTCCGTGTCGTTAGAGCGCGTATATTCTCTCCTTGACGTTCTATTCACCTTGCGCGTTATACCGTCAACAACAATTCCGCCGCTATATTTTGTGAGTGCATCTGAAGCGGCTTTTTTTGCTGCTTCTTTTTTTGTGCTATCCCAAGAAGTAGTATCAATGTTACTGAGAATATCACTATCAACTACAGCAACAGTACGTCCGTCCGTTGTCGTGGTCAAGGAATGCTTCACCCCGCCCTCCTGGGCGGTGTTTTTTGTTTCTGCGCGGAAGGCATCTTCGAAGGTCTTTTTGACTTTCTCGAGCTGTCTTGCTTCTTTGCTTCCTGCGGTCGCGATCTTGCAAAGATATTTGACCTCGTCGTAGATCTTCTGAAATACGTTCCTGTGATTTGCCGAAAGGTTATTTACGAAATCCGCGTCGGTGAATAGATAATCACCGACGAGATCGGCGGTAAGCTCGGCGTCAATGTCTGCGTTCTCTACGTTCTTGTAAAGCTCCGCAAGAGCGTCGCGTCTGCTCTTATACTCGCCCTTCCACATTAAATTTCCAAAATAGTCTTGAATTTTCTATTGCAGTGATGTATAATATACCTAACAAAATTCGGAGGAACAATTTTGGAAGGATTTAAAAAATTCGTTAAAAATATACTTTACCCTGCCTGCTTTATATTCACGGTCATAGTGTTTGGGTTTTCCCTATTGAACGCACTTATGGACTTCACTATGCCTTATGTGCTGACACCTAAGACGCTTCTTCCTTTCATACTTTTCTCCATTATTATGAGCTGGTCGAACGAGGTTTTCCGCAACAGAAAAATGTCTTTTCCTGCCGCGCATTTCATTCATTACATCATTTTCATTATTAACGTACTTATCTCGTTTACCATCCTTGAACAAAGGCAGAATGTGGTCGGAACTCTTATCGCCTTTTCGATTCTCTACCTTATCGGCGCGCTTGTTGCCTTGATAGTCCGCAAGGTAACTCCGAAAAAGCCCGAGGTAAAGAAAACGACTTACAAAAAGCAATTCAAATAATATAAAAGGTGTTATCCGTTTGGATAACACCTTTTATTACGTTCTTATTACGAGGTCGCAGTTTATTGCGGGCTCGTATTTTTCAATATATGCGTCCTCATGTGTGCGAGTTTCGCTTTCGTATTTTGCCCAAGCGATATCTCCGCCTGCTTCTACGATCCTCATTCTGCGGATTTCTTCGTCGGTATCGAAATAGAGCTTTATGTCGTAATCTCCGCTGCCAAACGAGCTGAAGCCGTCATTGATTGCGAGCTTCCCTGCCTCGATCTCGGAGACAAAAACGGTAGAGATCACCTTACAGGCAAAGCTCTTACCCGACGCCTTGCGTCCGTCAAGAGCAACATTTACCTTTTCCGCTTTTCCGAGCGCCTCTGATATAAGGCAAAGCCCGGGGATAACAGGCGCAACATCGGAGGAAATTATGCGGTAAGAAGCGCCGTAAAGGCGCTTATACAGCGCGCTGTGCGTCACCCTACCCTCGCACTTATCAACGTCGCGCGCATTCTGCGGAAGTATTCCCATAACGCCCGAACGGCGAATAAGAGATATTTTGCGGTCAAGACCGTCGCTACTTCCCTCTTTTACCGTCAGCGCCATAAGAGAAAGAATATTATCTACCGAAAGATACGCTTTAATCGGTGCGAGATTGAGACGCGCATATCCACCGCCTATTGTAACCGTAAACGGCTCAAGCACGTCGGTTTTTGTCTTGCTCAGCTCGTCAATCAGAGCCTGGACGTCACTGTCGCCATCAAATACCTCGCCGTACTCGCTCTCATAAGCGAGCACATAGTAGTCCTCTGCCATCATCTTCGGGTAAGCGCGTGAATGTGAAGAGAGTATGTCGTAGAAATTTGTTCGCATATTAAAATTCCTGCTTCAAGCTTCTTTCGAAGAGTGAATAAAGTGTCGCCTTGGGATCACAATTTTTATACAGAACCTTGTATACTGCCTCGCATATAGGAAGCTCCACTCCGCTCTTTTCGCTCATGTCCATAAGTGCCTTCACAGTATAATATCCCTCGGCAAGCTTATCGAAATGTTCACCCTTGACAAACATCTCGCCGTAGCCGCGGTTATGCGAATACTTTGAGAAAACAGTTGCCTCGTAATCACCGAGGTGGCATAGGCCGTAAGCCGAAATCGGATTACCGCCAAATGCCTCGATAAGACGCGATATTTCTCTTGTGCCGCGCGACATAAGTGCGCCCTTGAGAGACGACAATCCCAGCCCGTCAAGCATTCCTGCCGCTATGCCTATAACATTTTTCGAAGCTGCTCCTATCTCGTTACCGATAAGGTCGGTTCCGTAATAGAAGCGGATAACGGGACTTGAAAATTCGCTTACAAGCTTCTTTTTTACCTCTTCGTTCTTACTGTCGATAACCATACAGTTCGGTATACCTCGAGCAAATTCCTGAACGTGTCCGGGTCCGATCCATACCGAAACCGTGTTGGACGGATCAAGCCCCTCTTCAACGATTTCAGAAAGGCGCTTGCCTGTGCCAATTTCGATTCCCTTCATACAAAGAACGAAATTCTTGCCCTTAACACCCAGTCCGTTAAGCTGTGAAACAAGCGCGCGAAGCCCCTGAGAGCCTATCGAAATTATAATCGTTTCAGCATCGTTTACCGTCGAGATATCTGTTGTAAGCTTGATCTCCTCGGGATATGTAATAAGTCCGTTTGTTCTCGTATCGCGAAGCTGGATAAAGCTATCGGCATCAGCAAGACCGTAAACGGTAACGTCATGCTTTTGATTGTTAAGATACCAAGCGATAAACGATCCCCATCTACCGCATCCTATAACTGTAATCTTCAAAATAGTTACCTCTCATAATGTATTATTTACCAAGATATTCCTTGTACGTCGTATAGCTTATTCCTGTATAATACGCTTTAAGAATATACCGAAATTCGTAGCCGAGATTACCCAGCTCATATATTCCGTACTGACTCATTCCTACACCGTGTCCCCATCCTCTGCTTATAAACGTAAAGCTGTTTGCGGCACTATTCGTAGTCAGAGTTTCACTTTCGATTATTGGCGATAGCTTCGTAATATCGGGAAGCACCTCTCCGTTAATTCCCAACACCGTCGGGTATTTTTGTGAATCAAGTGCAAAAGACAGATCGTAATTCTTAAGCCCGCTGCCCGTCATTACCTTTTCATCCTGATCGTCATAGAAGGTCTTGATTCCGTTCGCGGTAATAACCGAAAACTGCTGCCGTCCGATCACAGTCGAAAGATACGGATTTGTAAGAACGTCAAGTCCTTCGGGAGGATTGGGATTAGTTGCACCAAAACCGAGCATTGTGTACTTGGTACGCTTAACGCTGTCTCCGGATTTTGCGACAACGAAATTCGCTGAGTCAACGTAGCTTGAAAGAAGCTTCTTAATCTTATCCGCTCGATTTACAGTCTGGCAGTTTCCGCTTGCATCATAAAATTTGATTTCTGTAACGTATGTGTTGTTATTACCCGTCTTAGTTATCTTTATGTTCGTAACGGGACCGTTCAGAGCTGTATAGCCCTTATCCTCAAGACGGTTGTAAAGGGCGGTTCCCGTGACGGTATATGTCTTTTGACCTCTTGAGTATGTAGTGTATTTCTCCCATGGCGTAGCAACCGCTTTAAGATAAGGATATGTAGCAAGACTGCTTCCCCAGACGTCGGTACAGTTTGCAGTACATCCGCCGGTACTTGACGAATAGTACGTTCCGCACAAAACTCCGTTCGACGTTGCAATAATTCCGCGGGTTTCCTCAACAGCTCGCCATACTCGTGCTTCAGACGGTCCGTAGCCGTTAAATACCTGACAGCATGCGGTATTACAAAGGTCTCCGCTAAAGCTGCCGTGTCCGTTTAATCTTTTTATCGCATAGCTTCGCACCGCAACGGAAAAGGCTTTTATGGTTTCAAGCGGCCACCAAGTCGGAATTTCCGCAGAGCATACACCGACGATATAGTTTTCAAGACGTACAAGGTTGACTGTCACGACACCGTAATATCCCGAGGGAGAATGGTGAGAAAACTCAAAATAGCCGTCGTAAACGCGCCTGCCGGTTCCGTGGTAGCAACGCATATATATCTTTGTGTCCGGGTCATTCTGATGCGCGGTTACTGCAAGAAGAACGTACGTTGGTGTCGAGGCATGAAGCCAAACAATCTCATGAGCATTAGGGTTGATAATAACCGTATCGTTGTTCTTCGGAGCGCGTACAGCCGAGGCAAGAACAGCATCGGCAAGATCTTCAGGGAGAGGCGAAACGAACGGTTCCTCGGTCACCTCAGGTGTAGTTGTAGCTTCAGGAGCAGTAGTCGCTTCCGGGGCAGTTGTTCCCTCAGGGGTTGTGGTTGCGTCGGGAAGCGTTGTGTCAGTCGTTTCGGCTGCATCAGAAGTTGTTTCGCTATCCGTTGTGTCCGCGGTAGTATCACCTTCAGTTGTATCCGTGCCGTCTGTGCTATCGGGATTTGCATCCGGCGATGTTTCCGGCTCGGTTTCGGGAGGCGGAGGAGGGGTCAAGACGCTCTTCATGGCAAGAAGCGCCGCATTTGCATCCTCCTCGGTAGCAAACTGACCTATAAAAACGTGATATACGTTGTCTACGTACGCAGGAAAGGCATGATACTCCGGAAACAGCTCTTCTAAGAGCGCAATGTCTTCCTTGTAATTTTTGTCAGAAATAACGTCAATATGATACGATCCAATCTTGGTGTCGGCAACACTTGATGCTTTTTCATATTTTTTTGCAGTTACTTCGCCTTTACTGTTTTTTGTTTCAACATATTTGAGGTTAACGTGTCTTGCAACAATAATATCGGTCTGCTCAATAAAATCAACAGATTTCGGAGAACGCCCCATGTGGTTATATCCCACGTCAAAGCCCTGCTCTGCCGTCAGACGTACAGAGCATGTGACATTTTCATCGTAGAATATACCGATACGCATATAGATATTCCATGATTCGTCATCTACTGTCTCGGCAGCAACCGACTTCATCGAGAAGAACAGAAGAACGTAGTAGAACGTTCCCGCCAGCATCGACAATGCAAGAAGCACGACCAAGACCCGCGCCCAGAACCGCGAATCAAGCTTAATTATCTTCTTTTTTGCACCGTTATCAGTCCGCAATGGTGTACGCTCCTCTCACAAGCAAACTAATGCTGTCACCCGTAACTATGATACCTCTGCCATCGGATTTTGGAACTATTATCTTGTGATTCGCCTTTATGAGCGTTCCGTTCGTAACAATGATACCGTCAGTTACGTCGACAAGCCCCTGCCCGGCCTCAATATTCGACGCGGAGGTTATAATTGCCGTAGCATTACCGCTGAGCAGTACGATCTCGCAAACGCCCTTGCTCATAAGCGTATCACCCTTAGCAAGCGTTATGAGTTGATAATCACCGCTTGACATATCAGTAATGTCACCTATCTTAACGTACTGGCTCTCGATTTTTTCCAGTACCTGTGCCATTATCTGAGGACCGAGTACGTCATTTACATAGCTGAGGGACACGAGCGGGTCGTTCTTGCTCGAATATGCTTCGTCAGCAGAAACTCCAAAGGTAAGTATAGTGATTATAAGAACAAAAACGATGACGGACTTTTTAAAGTTCTTCATATTTGTATCCTTTCTTAGGTTTATTCGGCATCGGGCGGCTGAATACCTGTCATGCCGCCGGACGCAAAGGCGTGAGACGCTTTCTCACAGAGGGAGATACTTCACGCAGTCGTTAAAGAGCTTTCTGTCCTTTCCAATGTCGTCAACAGTGATCTTTAGCATTTTGCATACGAAGGAACACTGTAAATTACACATCTAATGTTCTCCCGGTTCTCTTCAATTGATTCGGGTTTACACTTTCGGGCATTGCGGCGACGTCTTCATCGTAAATAGTCCAACCGGTTGATGGAAGCTTATTCTTCTTATAGCTCTTGCCGGACGGAGTAAACGCCGTAATGTCAGCAGTCACAAAAACGACCTTTGCGTTTTTGACCTGCATCAGAGTCACTCCCTGAGAGGTTCTCGTTGCTTTTTCAGGAACGAGGGCTGTCGATATCGTCATTACTCTGCCGTTATCCGCAACGAGCATAATATCCTTATCCTCGTCCTTCTCACATATAACGACGCCTGCCGGCTCGCACGCGGAAGAATAAGCCGCGGTAAGCTTACGTCTGTTACCCTTCGTTTCATAAGCGGAAAGCGGGATCTTTACACCCTTACCGTTTTTGAATATAACGACGGCGTGTCCTCCGTAAAGATCGTTCTTATCGAGCTTCTTCATCGCAATTGCCTTCTCGCCGTCCTCAAAGCCGAGCTTTGCGGGAATATAATCGCCGAGAAGTGATGCCTTCGTCATATCAAAGTCGCAGACTCTCGTCTTATAGACCTGCGCCTTATCCGAGAAGAATATCAGCTCGTCTGTGTTCGACGCGTCGATAGAATCAACGAGGAAGTCACCCTCTTTGAGCTTCTGTTCGTCGTTTCCGCGGAGCGAAAGGAGAGTGATCTTCTTGAAATAGCCCTCTTTTGTAAAGATAAGCTTGACGTTATAGTCCTCGATATGCTCGCTTTCGTCGTATACCTCGACGTCATCAGCACCGATAAGCTGTGTTTTTCTTTCCTTGCCGTACTTTTCCTTGATCTCCTTAAGCTGAGACGCAATCTTATTCTTCATTCTCGTGTCAGACGCGATAAGCTGCTCAAGATCGGCAATTTCCTTCTGTAAGGATTCTATTTCCTTTATACGGCTTATAATGTACTCGCGGTTAAGATAACGAAGCTTGATCTCGGCGATATACTCCGCCTGTATCTCATCGATCGAGAAGCCCTTCATGAGGTTAGGCACAACGTCCGATTCCTTTTCGGTCTCTCGGACGATCTTTATTGCCTTGTCGATGTCAAGAAGGATCTTACCGAGTCCGAGAAGAAGATGAAGCTTATCCTTCTTCTTTCCGAGATCGTAGGTAAGCTCGCGGCGCAGGCACGTCATTCTGAAGCCGATCCACTCGTTAAGTATCTCTCTGATTCCGAGCAGACGCGGTGTACCGTGAACGAGTATATTGAAGTTACATTCAAAGGAATCCTCAAGGGGCGTCATCTTATAAAGCTTAGTCATAAGCTTATCGGGATCAACGCCGCGGCGAAGGTCTATTGTCAGCTTGAAGCCCTGAAGGTCGATCTCGTCACGGACGTCAACGATCTCCTTGAGCTTTCCTTCCTTGATGTAACCCGTTATCTTCTTGATTATAGCTTCGATCGTGGTCGAATACGGAATTTCAAGAACGTCGATACAGTTTGCGCTCTTGTCATAAACGTACTTTGCTCTTACCTTAAGCGAGCCGTGACCGGTCTCGAAGATTTCTTTATATTTCTCTTTATCGTATATGAGATTACCGCCGCCCGGGAAATCGGGTGCCTTGATAATACTCATAAGGCGCTCGGTATCGGTATTCGGATTTTTAAGGAGCTGTATCGTTCCGTCGCATATTTCCGCAAGGTTGAACGAGCAGATCGAGCACGCCATACCGACTGCAACACCGAGGTTCGGAGAAACGAGAATATTCGGGAACGCCGTCGGGAGCATCGTCGGCTCCTTCAGCGTATTATCGTAGTTGTCAACGAGGTCAACTGCGTTCTTATCAATTCCTGCGAATATCTCGGCGCTGAGCTTATCGAGCTTACATTCGGTATAACGCGGCGCCGCGTAGTCCATATCGGAGCTATAGTGCTTACCGAAGCTTCCCTTTGAGTCAATAAAGGGATGCAGAAGCGACTCGTTAGCTCTTGTCAGACGGACGAGCGTTGCGTATATTGCCTGGTCACCGTGAGGGTGGCGCTTCATCGTCTCACCGACGACTGTCGCGCTCTTGACCTTCTGACCCGTCAGAAGTCCCATCTTATACATCGTATAGAGGAGTTTTCTGTGTGCCGGCTTGAAGCCGTCAATATCGGGTATCGCACGCGACACGATAACGCTCATCGCGTAAGGCATAAAGTTTTTTTCGATAGTTTCGGTTATGAGCTGCGGGCGTACCTCCGCCTGAACAGTCGGAACCGAAATACGGGAAGCGGCTTTTTTCTTTGCCATTTTTATAAGTCCTGTTCTTTGTTATTTAAGGGTTATAACGCTGAAGCCGGCTGCTTTGATCAGTCGGTTGAACACCGCAAGACCGATGCCGATCTTTGACGGCATTCTTGCGTAAATATGCTTAAGATCTGTCCTGCCGTCCATCTTGCGCAGACATTCAAATAGCATTTTCGCCTGCGTAAGAGTATCGGAAGCCGAGCCGCACGAGATAACGTATGCGTTATTTATATACGGCAGGTCCTCGTCGAAGCATATAACCCCGACGTCCTCTCGGTCGGAAAGATACGAATAAACTTCCTTATTGCTTCCGTCAAGGACGGTAAGCGGTGTTGACGGCGCGTAGTGACGGTATTTCATACCGGGTGCAAGGGGCGTACCGTCGAATTTTTCGGTAACTGCAGGATCAACGTAAAGTCCGTCGCCAAAGAGTGATAACATTTCAAGCGTTACCGCACCGGGACGGAGAAGCTGGATCGTTTTACATTCAAGCTTAACTATCGTGCTTTCAACGCCGAAGTCACAGCTACCACCGTCGATTATCGCGTCGACCTTGCCATTCAGATCGTGATAGACGTGCTCAAACGAGGTCGGACTCGGTTTGCCCGAAATATTCGCAGACGGCGCCGCTATCGGAACGCCCGAAAGCTCAATAAGCTCTCTTGCGATCCTGTTCGACGGAACGCGCAAGCCAACGGTATCAAGACCGCCAGTCACACTGTCGGGAATAAAGCTTCGCTTCTTCAGAATAACGGTGATAGGTCCCGGCATAAACGCGTCTGCAATTTCAAAAAACAGAGGCGTCGTATGCGCGTAAATACCTGCATTTTCATATTTGTCTAAATGTACTATCAGCGGATTATCGGACGGGCGTCCCTTTGCCGCGTAGATCTTGGACGCCGCATTTGGGTCAAGCGCGTTACCGCCGAGGCCGTATACCGTCTCCGTCGGGAAAGCGACTATTCCGCCCTTTTTGATTATCTCCGCCGCCGGTATAAGAGAATCCTTGCCCTCATACCGAATTATCAGAGTTTTCATTTTTCACCTGAATTTTTTAGTTTTTCGGCAGTGTCTGCCGCGGCGAGCGCATCGATCAGCCCGCCGATGTTTCCGTTAAGGAACGCGTCGAGAGTATGGACGGTATAACCGATACGGTGATCCGTCACGCGTCTTTGCGGAAAGTTATAGGTTCTTATCTTTTCGCTTCTGTCGCCCGTACCGACCTGTGTGCGGCGCGCATAGGCAAGCTTGCCCTCCTGCTCGCGGCACTTCTGATCGTAAAGACGTGTACGAAGAAGCTTCATCGCCTTGTCACGGTTCTTGTACTGCGATCTTTCCTCGCGGCACTCGATGACCATTCCCGACGGCTTGTGGATAAGACGCACGGCACTTTCAGTCTTATTGATATGCTGACCGCCTGCGCCCGAGCTTTTCATAGTCTCAACGACAATGTCGGCAGGGTTGATCTCAAGCTCGACCTCCTCCGCCTCGGGAAGAACCGCAACGGTAACGGTCGATGTGTGTATTCTTCCCTGCGACTCGGTATCGGGAACTCTCTGAACGCGGTGAACACCGCTTTCGTACTTAAGTCGTGAATATGCGCCGTTTCCTTCTACGGTAAAGGAAATTTCCTTATATCCGCCAAGCTCGGTCTCGTTGACGTATGCGGTTTCAAGCTTAAAGCCGATCTGAGAAGCATACATGCTGTACATACGGTAAAGATCGTAGGCAAATAGCGCCGCTTCTTCGCCGCCTGCTCCTGCTCTTATCTCAACGACGACGTTTTTTTCATCGTTCGGGTCGCGTGGAAGCAAAAGCACGGTAAGCTCTTTTTTAATCTCCTCGATAAGCGGACGACAGAGCTTTATCTCCTCGTCAGCCAGCTCTTGAAGCTCTTGGTCGCTCTCACCCTGAAGAATCAGAGCTTCTTCAAGGCGAGAGGTGACCGACTTATATTCGCGGTATTTTTCGATTATAGGCGAGAGCTTTCTCTCCTCCTGCATAAGCCGACGGAGCTCCGAGGGATCGGTAAGTGCCTCGGGAGTCGAAAGCTTATGACAGACGCCGCTGTAATAAAGCTCCGCCTCCTTCAGCTTGTCAAGCATTATTTTACAAACGCGGCAAATGCCTTGTAGGTCATATAGAGGTCAAGCTTCGAGATCGCTTCATAGGGAGCGTGCATCGAGATGACCGGAACGCCAACGTCAAGGGTGTCTATATTATGATTTGCAATGTACTTTGCAACAGTTCCGCCGCCGCCCTGGTCGACCTTGCCAAGCTCAGCCATCTGCCACTCAACACCTGCTTCGTTAAGCATGTTTCTGACGTAAGCGGTAAACTCAGAGGTAGCATCTGACGTACCGGACTTACCTCTTGAGCCGGTGAACTTTGAGAGAACGACACCGCAGTTAGCATAGCAAGCGTTCTTTCTTTCAAGGACCTCAGGGAAATTCGGGTCGAACGCTGCGTTAACGTCAGCTGAGAGGCACTTCGAATTTGCCTTGACTTTACGGTAATTTGCGCCGAGCGCGTCACATACCTCGGAAAGAATGTCGGTAAACACCAAGCTCTGCATACCCGTTACGCCGTCAGATCCGACTTCTTCCTTGTCTGCAAGGATAGCAAATACCGTCTTCTTGGTATCGGGGTTATCAAGAAGTGCGGTTATTGCAGGATAAGCGCAAACGCGGTCATCGTGACCGTAGCCGCCGATAAGAGAACGGTCAAGTCCGATGTCTCTTGCTTTAAGCGCAGGAACTGCGGTAAGCTCCGCGGAGATGAAGTCCTCCTCGGTAATACCGTACTTTTCATTGAGAATGCGGAGAAGGTTTAGACGGATAGCGCCGTCGGTCTCCTCTTCGCGGTAGGGCTCGGTTCCGACGATAATGTTGAGACCTTCGCCCGTGATTCCCTCTGCGAGCGTCTTCGTCATCTGATCCTTTGCAAGATGAGGAAGAAGATCGGAAATATAGAAGATCGGGTCCTCCTCGTCTTCACCGATACAGATATCAACGACCTCGCCGTCACGCTTTACCATTACGCCGTGAAGCGCAAGCGGAACAGTTGTCCACTGGTACTTCTTAACGCCGCCATAGTAGTGAGTCTTGAACATACCAAAGCCGTCTGCTTCGTAAAGAGGATTCTGCTTTAGGTCAATACGGGGAGAATCTATATGAGCTGCAACGATATACGCGCCGTCCTTTTCAATGTCGTTTTCACCGACCTTGAATACGATGAGCATCTTGCCCCTGTTGTTGTAGTAGTAAGCACCGCCAACCTGAAGTTCATCGCCAAAGCGGTACTCGGTGTATCCCTTCTTTTCGACCATAGCGATAGCGTACTTAACCGCTTCTCTTTCAGTCTTTGCATTGTCAAGGAAAAGCTTGTATGCTTCAGCGTATGCAAACGATCTTTCAAGCTCGTCCTCGGAAATGATGTCGAATACGTTTTTATTCTTGTATTCAAGCTGCGCTTTGAGTTCTTTTACGTCCATTTTAAAATTCTCCTTCGGAATTATAATTCACTTATTCATTCTCGCCTCGTGACGGCGCAAAACACCGACAAGGCGGGTAGTATCCGTATAGATATTATGCTCGTTACGAATAGAGTTATTTAACTCGTAATCCGCTTTTGAGGTATAGTAAATGTTCGTCTTTTGTTTGCTTAATCTTACGCGAGCCTCTTCTTCCGAGATTCCGTCACGCTTCATAATGCGCCCTATCTGAGTAGGCGTATCGGCGGTCACGCAAATGACCTTTTGACACATCTTATCAAATCCGCTTTCATAAAGCATCGGTGCGTCGATAACGACTATCTTCTCGCCCTCGCTTTCCCGCTCGCCGAGCCATTTTCTGGTCTGGCGCATTATGTGATAAAATGCTATAGAATTTAACTGTTCGTATTTTTCTTTATCTGTAAAGGTAAGGTTAAATAACTTCTTTCGGTCTATCTCGCCGTCATCACCGAGAATATCTTCTCCAAAATTATGAACAAGATCGTCGTAGCACTCATTACCCTTCATATAGACGTCACGGCAAACCTTATCGGTATCGAGGCAAGGTATTCCGACACTCTTCATTATGTCGGATACATATCCCTTACCGCTTCCCGAGCTGCCCGTCAGTCCTACTGTAAGCATAGTTCCTCATTCTCCGACGGAAAACCGCCGTCGGTCGGTCAAACGCGAATGCTTACCGAGCCGTTATCTGCCGACTCGTATGCCTTCTCCATTATAAGCTGTACTCTTGCGCCGTCATTAAAATCGGGCTTCGAAACGCTTCCCTTCTTTATCGCGTCAAGGAAGTTGCGGTAAGACTCAACGTGACCCATGAGCCAGCCGACCGGTGCTTTGAACGACGGGAAAATTCCGCCCGGAGCAGGATATCTGCCGACACATTCGATATCGGTAAATCCGCCGTCACCGCCCAAAATGCCGCCTGCTCTTTCTCCATCGTAATAACGCAGATAGTTCGGCTGCATAAGCGAATACTTGAGCGCACCCTTTTCTCCGTATATTTCAAATGAGAGATCGTCGTTCGTCCCGATAGCGAGCTTATTTGCTTCGATAGTTCCCATACCGCCGTTTTCAAGCTCGGCTGTGATATAGAACGCCTCGTCAGCGTTCGTTTCCCACGCTTTGCCGTCAACACCGAGACGGTTTTTGTGATATATCTGACTTCTGCCGCTGACGGAAGCTATCTCGCCGCAAAGGTGACGGACAAGGTCGATAGCATGTGAGCCGAGGTCGAAAAGAACTCCGCCGCCGCAGATGTCGCGGTCCTGCTTCCAACCCGCCTTTTTGTTTGGGTCAATGCAGCTTGCGTGAAGATAAGCAACTCGGAAGGTGATCACGTTTCCGAGCCGTCCGCTCTCCACTATCTCCTTCGCTCTCATGACAGCGGGCATAAAGCGGTTATTGAATACGATTCGGCAAGTAAGTCCCTTGCTTTCGGCTAGATCGCAAAGCTCCTTTGCCTCATCATAGGTGACCGCAAGCGGCTTTTCACAGTAGACGTGCTTACCGGCGTTTAGCGCCTTTTTAACGGTTTCATAGTGATAAATATTCGGGGTACAAATATCGATTATATCAATATTCGGATCGTTTATGATTTCGTCCTCGCTTTTGCAGGCGCGACCGAGCGAAAACTCGTTTACCGCCTTGACGGCTTTGTCATAGTGACCCGAGCAGAGTGCGACTATTTTATCATTTTCATATCCCGTTCCGTAGAAAAACGGCAGGTTTTTAACGGAATAGGAATGAGCTCTTCCCATAGCACCAAAGCCGAGAAGTCCTATATTCATCAGACATTGCTCCCATTATACAATTATACATAATACATTATAACAGACCTTCAGAAATAATTCAAGTATTTTTACAGATTATTATAATATTAGAAGTAAATTATCTTGACTTTTTTCTTTTTTGGGATATAATTTAAAATAGAGTTATTATGGAAAGGATGACTATCATGCTCACACATAAAATGACAATCGCGGGGCTTCAAAGACATCTTCCCATCTGCCCCGTAAACGAAAATCTCAGCATAGGCGCATTCGTAATTTTCGGTGATGCGGAGCTTACCGTTGCCTGCGCACGCGACCTATTAAAGATCGTTCCCGAATACGATTACCTCATAACCGCAGAGGCAAAGGGTATTCCGCTTGCACACGAAATGGCAAGACAGCGCGAGGACGATTTCTATTTTGTTGCCCGCAAGCATCCGAAGCTTTACATGACAAGCGTATTTGACGTTCCCGTACGCTCGATCACCACCGATGCGGATCAGCACCTCTACCTCGACGGAATGGATGCCGAGAGAATGAAGGGCAAGAAGATTCTACTCGTTGATGACGTTATCTCGACAGGTGAATCCCTCAATGCGCTTGCAGTTCTCGTAGAGAAGGCGGGCGGAATTATCGTAGGAAAGGCATGTATTCTCGCCGAGGGTAATGCTCAGGATCGCCCTGACATCGTGTATCTTGAAAAGCTTCCCCTGTTCCATCCCGACGGAACTATAATGGAGTAAGTTCACTTTTTTCAAAGAATATCTAAAAAACAAATGACCGAAAACGTCACCGTTTTCGGTCATTTTTGTTACTTTTTAGTACTGTTTTTGTCACTTCTCGGCCGCATTATTGCCTTAAACACCTCATAAACCACGGTCAGCGCTACTGATGGAATAAGAAGTGCAAGAGCGGCATAGAGCGGCATACGCGTAATACCGAACAGCTCTCCGAAGCTCGGGATCGCAAATGCAATAGCAAGGAAGATTGAAACAACGGCAAGCATTGTAAGATAAGCACCGTTTACTCTTACGTTCTTGTCAAATACGCTCTGCTCTCGCTTGCACTCGTTAAGCATAGCGATCTGCGCGATTAAAAAGCTAACGAAGCAATATGCCGTTTGAGCCGTTTCGGGCAATACGGACGTGTTTGTCAAAACCACCGTACTGACAGCGGTCGCAACCGCCCAAAGAACGCCAATTAGCGGCGACTCGGGGTTTCTTATAAATGGATTCTGCAGCTTTTCTCCGACGTTTGACGATGCCTTAACAAGCGAATAATCGGGCTTTTCAAAGGCGATTATGATTATCGCCGCAAAGTCGGTCACAAGTCCGAGGAAGAGTATCTGGGACGGTATAAGCGCGGTAAATCCGCAAAGAAGCGATATGAATACAAGGAGAAGCCGCGCTATCTGCGTGCTTATCATATATTTAAGCATTCTATGCAGGTTATAATATACCGATTTTGAACAAAGGAACGAATCAACAATTGCGTTAAAACCGCCGGTTCCCGAGGAATCGGGCTCGGAAACTATAACGTCGGAGACGAATTTGAGCGCCTCACAGCCTGTTTGTCCCGAATTTGCATCCTTACTGTATATCGGGATATTGTGGCGCGACAGGTCAACTCCGCTTCCGCCCGAACGGTCGGATAGCGTTACACTTTGAGCGAAGCCAACGTCGGCATCCCTCATAAGAATTATCTCATCAAGCTCCGAGCAAAGATAACCGACCTTTTCGCCCTTTTCCTGCAAATAACGGACGATCATTCGCTTTTGAGCGAGGGTCAGTCCCTGATATACAGTATATTTATCAAGCTCGGCGCGGATAAGGCCCTCCTTCATTCCCGAAAGCGCCCTGCCCGTAACGAGCTGATCAGGACGCCACGCGATACCGAGCGATTCGGCAATTACCGCGTTATTCTCGCTTTCATCGGGAGAAAGCATGATAACCTTTATTCCCGCGTTTTTACAGCGCAGAACGTTCTTTGCCGCATCGGGAAGTATCGGCTCTCTTATTGCAAGCAGACCCTCGAGGGTAAGCTCTGTATGACAGTTTGCAACACGGCGCAAATTATTATAGACCGTGTCCTTTGAAGCTATAGCGATTACTCTGTACGACTGACGTGCAAGCTTTTCAGCCTCTATATAAAAGGCATTCAGCTTCTCATCGGTCATTGTATAAACTCGGCTGTCCTCTGTATAGTAACGGCAAAGCGGAAGTATACTTGAATAGTCTCCTCGCAAGCTCACAAAAAAGCCGTTTTCGTAGTGTACGAGCGTTGTATCAAAGGCGGAGCCGCGCGTTCCGCGATCGACGTGCTCAATCATCGGATAACGGCGCTCAAGACCTATATTATACTCACTCAGGCCCTCTGCCGCCTTGATTATTGCATCCTCCTCCGAGGTGTATATATTCTCTCCGAGGACGTTGTTACGCGTGAGCATTCCCGCGCCGTATTTACCGGTCGAAATGAGCGCATATCGTAACACTCGCGCGGCGTTTTTCCTGAAGCCGCGATCCTCTTTTGAATATACGTCACCGTTTGCAAAGACCTTTTCAAGAGACATTCCGCGGATATTGAATGCGCCTTCCTTCGGCACCATAATGCATGTCAGATTTTTTATATCCTCAAGCTTTGAGCTATTCTTAATCAGCGCGCCGCAGTTTACCTCTTTTTTTCTGTTAAGTGCGCCGAATATACCGCATGCAAGAACGATATATCCGAACGCGGTATAGAACTCGCTCATTGACGAAACCGCAAGAGACACGCCCGTCATAAATGACGGGAATATGCCGTTATTCGTTTTCTCGACAAGAAGCGACATTAAGGTCAAAGCAAAGACAGTAACTGTCATTGCAAGGGTCCATCGGCGGCAGAATACCGCTATTCTGTCAAAAACCTGTATACGTTCGTGAGAGACGATAGGCTGATTCTTTTTCATTTTGCAAACCAACGTCTCGTTTCCGATCTCACAGCATATTGCCTTTGCATTTCCCTTTGTAACAATGGACGATGCAAAAAGCATATTCTTCTGATTTGCAGGCGCTATGTCGTGGTACTCCTCAAAGCGCGCGGATTTACGCACTGCGTGAGTGACGCCCGTTACGGTTACTTCCAGAATTTCAAGGTCATTGCTCTCTATCAGGCGCGCGTCGCACGGGACTATATCGCCCGCCGAAATATATATGACGTCACCGCGCACAAGACGTCGCTGCTTTATCATATATACTCTTCCCTCACGTAGCACCTTTGCGTTCGGGAGCGCCCCCTTGCCCATATCGTCAAGGACGCTTTGCGACTTCATGTACGTTATCATCGCAACAGTATAATATGTCAGTAGTACCGCGAGCATGACGAACAGGTTTTCTGCCTCCTCAAATATTGCGGCGATCAGGAGCACCGTCAACATAAGGAGCGAATTGAAATCCGTCAAAAGGTGAGCAAGATACGTCTTATAGTTTTTCTTCGGCGTCGGGTATATATCGTTTTCACCGTCAAGCTTTCTTCGTCTGCGCACTTCGTTACGGTCAAGTCCCGTTCCGATGTTGGTGCCGAGAAGCGTTGCCGTCTGTATAGCAGATTTATCATACCATTTTTCAGCCATATCTGCTCTCCTTTCTTCTGAATTTTAATTATTTTAAATAGTTTCAACGACCAGCTTTTCGCCGTCGTGATCAAGAGAAATACCGAATATATTTTCCGTATAGCCGCTGATAATCTTATCTGCAAGCTTATCCTCGACCTCTTTTTCAATATATCGGCGCATATTGCGCGCGCCGTATTTATCGCTGAACGATGCTTCCGCAATAGCCATCGCTGCCTTATCGGAATAAACAAATTTAATATCCTTTTCAGATAGTGCATTAGCAAGATCGTTAAGCATAAGCTTCGCAATTTCTGCGAAGTTTTCTTTATTCAGGCGGTTAAACACGATGATTTCATCAACACGGTTGATAAACTCTGGGCGCAAAAACGTCGAAAGTGCCTTTTCAGTACGTTCCCTATCGGAATCGTGACGGCTCGCAGAGAAGCCCGCGGCAGAGGACGAGACCTCTGAGCCTGCGTTAGTTGTCATTACTATAACGGTATTCTCAAAATTGACCGTTCTTCCCTGAGCATCGGTAATTCTTCCGTCGTCGAGAATTTGCAGAAGAATATTCATAACGTCCGGATGTGCCTTTTCGATCTCGTCGAAAAGCACTACGCTATACGGCTTACGGCGGATCTTCTCGGTAAGCTGTCCCGCCTCGTCGTATCCGACATAACCGGGAGGAGCACCTATGATCCTTGATACCGAGAACTTCTCCATAAACTCCGACATATCAAGACGTATGAGAGTTTCGGGAGAATCGAAAAGCTCTGACGCAAGAACCTTAACAAGCTCGGTCTTACCAACACCCGTAGGTCCTGCGAATATGAATGAAACAGGCTTCCGCTTAGCGCTTACTCCCGCACGGTTTCGTCTTATTGCTCGAACAACGGCGTCGACTGCATGATCTTGTCCGATGATCTTGCCTTCGATGCTTTCCTTTAAGCGCTCAAGCTTAGCAAAGTCATTCTCCATTATCGAGGATGCGGGGACACCGGTCCATATTTCGATAACTCTTGCAAGATCTGCTCCCGTAAGGACTATCTTATCCTTTTCCTCGCGCAGAGAATCAAGCTTTTGAACAAGATTAAGCTCCTTGACCTTTATCTCTGCAAGCTGCTCATACTTCTTGTTCTGCGCTTCCTGCTCAGTCTCCTCGCGCGCTTCAATCTCGGCTTTAAGCTTAGCTACGTCGATAGCTTCCTTTTCTGCGGCTCTGAACTCGTTAAGCACCTTTGATTTAAGCGCAACGTAAGACAGCGCCTCGTCAAGCAGATCTATTGCCTTATCGGGCAGATATCTGTCGGTTATATATCTCTCCGAAAGGTTAACCGCCTTATAAAGAAGCTCGTTAGAAACGGTTATACCATGGAAATTTTCATAATAATTCTTTATACCCTTTAAGATTTCAACGCAGTCGCTCAGCGACGGCTCGTCGATCATAACGGGTTGGAAACGGCGTTCAAGCGCCGCGTCCTTTTCAATAAACTTTCTGTATTCGGTAAGAGTAGTTGCGCCTATGACTTGAATTTCTCCGCGTGAAAGCGCAGGCTTCAAGATATTTGCGGCGTTCATGCTTCCTTCTGCATCGCCCGCGGATGCTATTGTATGGACCTCGTCGATAACGAGAATAACGTTACCGAGCGCCTTGACCTCGTCAATAAGTCCCTTCATTCTCGTCTCAAACTGACCTCTGAACTGAGTTCCCGCAACGAGAGCGGTCATATCGACAAGATAAACTTCTTTATCCTTAAGGCGGAAAGGAACGTCACCCGATGCGATTTTGGATGCCAGCGCTTCCGCGACTGCGGTTTTGCCGACACCCGGCTCACCGATCAGGCAAGGGTTATTCTTTTGACGGCGGCAGAGTATTTGCATAACGCGCTGAAGCTCGCGATCTCGTCCGATGATGGCATCAAGAAGTCCGTTTTTCGCCTTGTCGGTAAGAGACGTGCAATACTGAGAAAGGAACTTCTTTCCTTTCTCTTTTTTTGCCTGTTCATTCGGCTTCTTATCGGGTCGCGGTCTCATTGGCGGCATGCCTCCGACCGAGCCGAGGATCTTCATAAAATCGATGGCGGGAGCCTTTCCCTCCTCGTCATCGCCATCATCTGCTACTGCGGGAAGATCATTTTCGTCAATATCCGGTTCAAGACGGTCGAGGTCGTCCTCCGAGATACCGTACTGATTCATAAGAGCATCTACCTGTGCAATACCAAGACTCTTGGCACAGCGCAGGCAATAGCCCTCGTTTTCCATTTTATCATTTACGATTTTGCCGACAAAGACTACTGCGAGCCGTTTGTGGCATTTTGAGCAAAGCTGCATAATATTTCTCCAAATTGGGTTTTGCTTATTTTATAAGGTTAAAGGGATCGAATTTACCAAGAAATCTGACAATAATCGAATTGTCAATTACAGTTTCGGGCACTGCTCCGTCATAAAGAACGGAAAGATGCGGGAGCAGAGCGCATATAGCGATGCTGATTCCCCACGCAAGAAGTATTCCCGATGTGCCTCCAAGTATTGCACCAAGCAGCTTATCTGCCGCTTTAAGTATCGGCAGCTTAACCACCGCGCAAATTATCAGCGAAGCGATAAGGAGAACCACATAGATTGCGGCAAATACTGTTAAGAATGCAAGTGCCTTTGATATAGCCTTAGATAGCGGCTTACCCATTTTTTCTGCAATCCTGTCTCGCTTTTGCTCCTCGGTTTCATTCGGGTCGCTGTTTTCAAAAAGTGCCTTTATGTCCTCGGGCTTAGTTCCGAAGCGGTCGAGAACCTTCTTGAATGCCGATGGCATTTCATTTACAAGCATTTCGGTATCAGCCCGCGGAATTGCGTCCTTTGCGGCTGAAACCACAGGCTTCTCAACGAACTTATCGTTCATTTTTTCTGCAATAACCGGACTGAACTTGACGCTTCCGAATATTGCCGCGATAACTATTGCAATACCTATTATGCTCTTGACAAAGCCTTTTTTTATTCCGCGTATAAAGCAGGCTGAAAACGCGGCTATTACAATAACGTCAATTAAAAGTGACATTTTATACCTCTTCAGAAATTACTATTTACCGAAATTAAGCGGTTCGGCTCCGCCGGAATAACAAACTATTACAGTATCCTCGTAGAAGGTCACGTCCTTCGCGTTCGGCTTTACCGGAGCTTCCCTCACCGTCTTTGAAATCACGTCGATCAGCACCGCTCTGTCCTCAAAGAGAAGGCAGACCTTGTCATTTTTCGGAAGGATCTTTATCAGCTCACCTTCAATTGAAGCCGTCATTATCAGCTCGGCGTTCACGTCATATATATTTACCGTTTTATCGTAACCGAGGACCGTTGTATTATACACGGATACTATCAGCGATGAATTCAGCTCAAGATTATGCGATGACAAGCCGCTCAAATCAAGCGTTGCGCGTTTATCTCCCTTTGGCGAATAGATCATCGCGCAGTCGGTATAAATAACTGCGATGTCTCCGTTTTTCAGCCACTCGGTTTTAAGCGGTATCTTTCCCGTTTCAATTACTGTAAAATCAGGCTTTTCGCTCGATATTCCGAGGACAAGCACTTCACTTTCGTACGTTCCGTCTTTATCGTATACAGATGCGATCACAAGCTTGTTGCCGGAGTCATTCATACTGATCGAAAGGACGTATTTGTCCTTTCGTACCGTGTTCTTCAAATTAAAGTTTTGATCGTACAAATACACTATACTTCTAAAGCTATCATCTCGTGTAACTACGGCATAGCTTCCCTTGTTCGACACGTCTGCAAGCGTTATTGGGTATTCGTATCTCTCCTCGTGCAGCTTCGCGAAGGAATTGTGTACCGAATATGTATAAGTAGTATCTCCCCTGTCATATATCAGCATATATTTATCCGATATTACAAGTCGGGGATTATAAAACTTATTCGTATCGTTGTACGAGAGCGCGCCGGACGGCTTATACAGCATTGTCGAGCCGGAGTTTATAACAGCAAGCTCTCCTCTGTATATTCCGAACGATGACGTCGAGCCTCCGTTGTATATTACCGAGTCAAACTTACTGCCTGACAGAACTCCCGTAATATCAAGGTCCTTTAATAGATATTGAAAATTCTCCGGCGTTATGTCAGCACTGTACGCTGTCAGCATTGTTACGGCAAAAACGAAGGTCAAAAGAATTGATACATATTTTAGGATCGCATATCTGTTTGCAATCTTGGTGTAGTACGGATTCTCCTTTTCAAACGCGCCGTCGTATTTTGCCTTCGGCATAACGACCGAGCTTCTCTTTTTTATAAGTCGGTATCCGCTTTTTTGCGGTTTGTCATTTTGGTCAGAAACCTGTGTCTTATTCTTATCCTCCATTTTTGCCTCCTTTCTCAATACTTTACGTCGTATAGATACAGTCCTTCTGAGGGAGCTGTCGGTCCTGCGTTCTTACGCGCTTTGCTTTCGATTATTTTAGTAATATCCGTTTTTGCAATTTTACCGTCGGACACCGCGATAAGCGTTCCGACTATTATTCTTACCATATTGTAGAGAAATCCGTTTCCGCGAACTGAGACGGTCACGTTTTCGCCCTCTCGAGTGACTGCACAAGAATATATTTCTCTTACGGTGTCTTCTATCTTTGAGCCGGATGCCATAAATGCTCTGAAATCGTGCTTTCCGACAAATAACTGCGCGGCTTCATTCATTATTTCGGTATCAAGCTTCTTCGGAAAAAAGTATGCTCTTCCATCCGTGAACGGATCGCGTGTAGATGCGTTACAGATAATATATCTGTATTCCTTTTCCTTAACGGAATAGCGCGGGTGAAAATCGGAATCGGCTTTCACAGCATCTCGCACCGATATATCGGGCGGAAGATGCGCATTAAGTGCCGCAGGCAGCTTTTCGGGCTTGATCTTAGCGTTTTCACTTTCAAGGGTTGCTTTAAAGGCGACGGCGTGAACTCCGCTGTCGGTACGCGAGCAGCCCGTTATTTTCGTACCATTGCCAAAAAGTACAGTTGCGGCATCCGTCAGCTTTTCCTGAACCGACACTCCGTTTTTCTGCTTTTGGTAGCCGCAGTAATTCCTACCGTCGTATGAAACTGTAATAAGGTACTTCACGGCGTTTACCCTATATTACCCATATCGGAAAATAAATATTAGAGAGTACTATTGCCGTTCCGAGAAGAATGGTCGCGGCAAAAATGAATGCATCGCATGTGCCAAAGCGGGTTTTAGTCATTCTCGTTCTTCCGCTTCCGCCGCGGTAACAGCGGCACTCCATAGCAACCGCAAGATCACTTGCGCGTCTGAACGCCGAAATGAACAGCGGTATAAGCACGGGGATAAGCGCCTTTGCGCGCTTAATAAGTCCGCCTGAGCTGAAATCCGCGCCTCTTGCCTTTTGTGCACTCATTATTTTGTCCGTCTCCTCTACAAGTGTCGGGATAAAGCGAAGCGCTATCGACATCATCATTGCAAACTCGTGAACGGGTGCTTTTATTTTGTTAAGCGGAGAAAGCAGGCGCTCGATTCCGTCTGTCAGCATTATTGGCGAGGTCGTATAGGTGAGAAGCACAGAGCTTCCCGCAAGCAGGCATACTATACGAAGTCCCATAACGACCGCAAACACAACGCCCTCAAGGTATATCGTTATGAACTTCCAGTGAAGAAGAACTGTATCTCCCGTATAGAAGAATACGTTATATATCGTTGTGAAAGCGAGTATGAATATCAGCGGTTTAAGTCCCTTTACTATTATCTTGACGGGAACACCCGATATTGCGATCATTGCAAGTGTTACCGCAAGAAGAATAATAAACGATGTTATCGATTGACAGAGAAATACCGCAACTATATAAAGAAGCGCCGATATTATCTTCGTTCTCGGGTCTATCTTATGAAGAAGCGATTTGCCCGGGAAGTACTGTCCTAAGGTTATATCTTTAAGCATTGCCTCGTCCTCCCATCTTTGAAAGGATCTCGGCCTTTGCCTCGTCGACCGTAAATATATCGGTTCTTACGTCAACTCCCCTGCTTTTGAGCGAACGCATAAACTTCGTAATCTGAGGAACGTCAAGTCCAACAGACATCAGCTTATCAGACTGCGAGAACACTTCACGGCAGTCTCCGTGCATAAATATCTCACCGTCATTCATAACGATAAGCTTATCTGAATAGCGCGCCATGTCCTCCATGCTGTGGCTGACGATGACAACTGCGTTCTTTCTCTTTCTCTGATAAGAATAGATACCGCCGAGTATTTCCTCGCGTCCGACGGGATCAAGTCCTGCCGCCGGCTCGTCGAGAATGAGAACGTCAGGTGCCATTGCCATTATTCCCGCAATCGCCGCACGTCTTTTCTGTCCGCCCGAAAGATCAAAGGGCGACACCTCAAGATATCTCTCTTCAAGTCCGACAAAGAGCGCCGCTTCTCTTATACGGCGGTCGATCTCGTCTTTATCAAGCCCCATGTTCTTCGGGCCGAACGCTATGTCATCGTACACGGTGTCCTCAAAAAGCTGATACTCCGGATACTGGAAAACAAGTCCCACCTTATGGCGCAGAGATTTCAGATCATAGCCCTTTTCGGCTATATTCTTTCCGTCGAAGATAACCTCTCCCGAGGTCGGGGAAAGAAGTCCGTTTAAAAGCTGAACGAGTGTCGATTTACCGCATCCTGTATGACCGATAAGACCTGTTATACAGTTATTTTCAATCTCAATGTTAATATTACGCAAAGCATCCTTACGGAAGGGGGTGCCTTCGCTGTAAGTATAGTTTACGTCTACAAGCTTAAGCTTCGTCATTCTCTCATCATAGCGGAAAGAATTTCCGCTCCCTCCTCTTCGCAAAGAATATCGGAAGGAAGCTCTACGCCGTGAAGCGACAGATCGTAAAACAGCTCCGTTACCTGCGGAACATCAAGACCTGCCTCTCTGAGCTTCGATACTTTTGAGAATACCTCTTTCGGCATACCGTCAAGGAATACCTCTCCCTCGTTTATAACTACGACACGGTCTGCCTTTACCGCTTCATCCATATTATGCGTTATATGAATAACGGTAATTCCTTGCTCTTTATTAAGCTTGGAAATTGTATTCATAACCTCTTTACGGCCTTGCGGGTCGAGCATAGCAGTCGATTCGTCAAAGATTATGCACTCCGGCTCCATCGCGATAATACCCGCAATGGCAACTCTCTGCTTCTGTCCGCCCGAAAGACGGTGAGGAGCATGCGTCGCGTATTCGGACATTCCGACGGTTTCGAGAGCCTTGTCAACGCGGCGTCTGATCTCGGACGGCTCAATACCGAGATTTTCGGGACCGAAAGCAACGTCCTCCTCAACAATGGTTGCGACAAGCTGATTATCGGGATTCTGGAACACCATTCCGATCTTTCTTCTTATCTCAAAAAGCTCGTTTTCGGTTATTTCAGGATCGGTTATATCAAGGCCGTCTATATAAATTTTTCCGCTATCGGGGGTGAGTATCATATTAAGGAGCTTTGCAAAGGTACTCTTTCCCGAGCCGTTATGTCCGAGAACGCAGACAAAAGAACCCTTTTCTATTTCAAGGGACAGGTTTTTGAGCACGTAGTGCTTGTCTATACTGTCTTCGTCGTCGTAGGTGAAGATCAGATCTTCAACCTTTATAAAAGGTACTGACATTTTTTATCCTTCAGAAATTTATTTTGTCCATCTCGAGGACGCTCCGCAAGGAAGCGACCATCCTGTTTGTTTTACGGGGAGTCCGATCTCGTCCGAGACCACCCTTCCGCCGTGCTTCGGTATTATGTTCTTTCCGACTATATATCCCATAGTCGAGGCGGAAAGCCCCGTCGTATAGGAATTGAGCAAGAAAAACAGCGGATTATCGGAAAGGAGCGTCGATGCAAGGGCAACGAAGCTGTCAATATTATCTTCAAGCGTCCACTTTTCGCCGTTCGGTCCGCGTCCGTATGATGGCGGATCCATTATGATAGCATCGTACGTATTGCCTCTTCTCTTTTCTCTTTCGCAGAACTTGAAGCAATCGTCGACAATGTACCTTATCGGCGCATCGGATAAACCGCTCAGCGCCGCATTTTCCTTGGCTCTTTGCACCATTCCCTTTGACGCGTCAACGTGGCAAACAGACGCGCCCGCCTTTGCCGCCGCGACTGTCGCTCCGCCCGTATACGCGAAAAGGTTAAGAACCTTTATCGGGCGGTTTGCATTCTTGATAAGATCGGAAAACCAATCCCAGTTTACCGCCTGCTCGGGAAAAAGTCCCGTATGCTTAAAGCCCATCGGCTTTATTGAAAACGTAAGATCGCGGTAATTTATCTTCCATTCCTCTGGAAGCTTGTTTTCATTCCAGCTTCCGCCGCCGCTTTTTGAGCGGTTATATACTGCATCCGCCTTTTTCCACGATGCGTGTGCATGGCAATTCTTCCAAATTACCTGCGGATCGGGGCGTATCAGAGTATAGTCTCCCCACTTTTCAAGACGGCATCCGTCGGAGCAGTCGAGAAGTGAGTAATCCTTCCAATTGTCAGCTGACCACATATATCAGTCCTCTTGTGTGTTAAAAATGTCGAGCTGGTTTCCGCTTACGGTGTTGTTTCCGTACGGAATACCGAGATGCTCGTATGCGAGGCGCGTTACGCACCTGCCTCGCGGTGTACGGCTTAGGAAGCCGATCTGCATAAGGTACGGCTCGTAGACGTCCTCTATCGTTATTGCCTCCTCGCCGACGGTTGCGGCAAGAGTGTCGAGACCGACGGGACCGCCGCCGTAGAACTTGATTATGACCTCAAGCATTCTTCTGTCAACTGCGTCGAGACCGAGCTTGTCTATTTCAAGTCGGTTAAGCGCGTAATCGGCAATGTCGCGGTCGATAACTCCGCTTCCCTTGACCTGCGCAAAGTCACGAACACGCTTAAGAAGTCGGTTTGCGATACGGGGCGTACCGCGGCTGCGCGAGGCGATCTCCCTTGCGCCGTATTCGTCGATCGGGATATTGAGTATTCCCGCGCTTCTCTTTACGATAGTTGCAAGCTCGTCCACGGTATAGAGTTCAAGCTTCAATACCACGCCAAAACGGTCGCGAAGAGGCGTTGCAATCTGTCCTGCTCTTGTCGTTGCGCCGATAAGGGTAAACTTTGAAAGAGAGAGCGGTATGCTTCTTGCCGCGGGTCCTTTACCTATTATGAGGTCGACTACGTAATCCTCCATCGCGGGATAGAGTATTTCCTCGACAGTCTTCGGCAGACGGTGTATCTCGTCGATAAAGAGAATATCGTTTTCGCCAAGGTTCGTAAGAATAGCTACAAGGTCGCCGCCCTTTTCGATCGCGGGGCCTGAGGTTACTCTTATATTTACTCCCATTTCATTTGCGATTATCGCCGAAAGGGTAGTTTTACCGAGTCCGGGAGGGCCGTAAAGAAGAACGTGGTCAAGCACCTCACCGCGGCTCTTTGCGGCGTCAATATATATTTTGAGCTGTTCCTTCGCCTTTTCCTGACCGATATATTCGTCAAGGGTTTTAGGGCGAAGCGTCGGCTCGTTTTCTCTGTCTTCGCTTTCCGAGAAGGACGAGGAAACTATGCGCGACTCAAAGTCATATTCAAATTCGCTATCAAATTCAGCCATTATTCCCTCTCCTTACTTCATAAGCTTTGAAAGTGCGTTTCTTATCAGCACCTCGACGTCGAGCGACGGATCAAGTCCCTTGAGCGCGTATGCCGCCTCGCTTCTCGTGTAGCCGAGAACAAGAAGTCCGTCGGTTGCTGCTGCGATATTGCTTGTACCGGACGTTTCCGAAACGGTTTCGCCGGCGTAATCGGCATCGGGCGAAAGCTCCTTACCCACCTTATCCTTAAGCTCAAGGATAATTCTTTGCGCTGTCTTAGAGCCTATACCCTGCGCCTTTGCTATTGCCTTTGCATCTCCGTTTACAACTGCCTGAGCAAATCTCTCGGGCGACATAAGTGAAAGAATCGAGATAGCAGATTTTGCGCCCACTCCCGACACTGATATGAGCATTCTGAACGAAGAGAGCTCCTCAAGTGTATAGAAGCCAAACAGCTCCATCGCATCCTCCCTTACACTTAAATGCGTATAAAGGCGAACGTTTGACCCGATCTTGCCTGCGAGCTTACCGAGTGTGTTTCCGCTGATATTCATTCTGTATCCTACGCCCTGCGCATCGATCACCGCATTTACGGGATCAGCGAGGACCAGCTCACCGCTTATGTAGTAGTACATGTTTTTCTCCTCATTTCACGTTATAGTAGCCCTTGATACGGGATGCACCCGTGTGTGCGTGGCAAATCGCTATCGCGAGCGCGTCGGCGGTATCGTCGAGCTTCGGCATTTTTTCGAGCTTGAGAATCGTCTGCACCATCATCTGCACCTGCTTCTTCTCCGCCTTGCCGTATCCGACGACCGACTGCTTGACCTGAAGCGGCGTATATTCATATATCGAAACGCCCTTTTTCTTCGCCGCGAGAAGCGCAACACCTCTTGCCTCGGCAACTGAAATACCCGTTGTTATATTGTTCGTAAAGAACAGCTCCTCTATTGCCATCTCGGCAGGATGATACTTTTCTATAAGTGCCGTCATGCCGTCATATATCAGGCTTAATCTGTCCTCGACCTTTGTATGAGCCGGTGTCGTTATTGCGCCGTATGCAATTGTCGTGAAGACTCCCTTCGTACAGTCGATAACTCCGTATCCGACTATCGCAAGTCCGGGGTCGATACCCAAAATAATCATTTTTTGCCCCTCTTTTTACCGATACAAACAGTTCAGGCATTATAATTCATACTATTATATCACATATAGAGAAATAAGTCAATTTATCGGGCTAAAAATTTAAAATTTTATAATAAGATATATTTTATATTATTGTGTTTACACCGCAGGAAAAATGTGGTATAATGATGATAACTATTTTTTGCGAGGAAAAAATGAAAACTAAACTGAAATCGTATCTTTCGAGGTTTAACGAATGGAGAACGGAGCACAGCTTCCTTTTTCTTGCGTTTATAATTCCCGTTGTCATAATGTGGATGATATATATTGCCCTTGAGGTCTTTCCTTTCGGCAACAACTCGGTGCTTGTCCTTGACCTTAACGGTCAGTACGTCAACTTCTTTGCCGACTTTAAGAACAAGCTTCACGAGGGCGGTTCGTTCCTCTATTCATGGACAAGATCCATGGGCGGAGAATACATGGGTATTTTCGCTTACTACGTATCAAGCCCATTTTCATTTCTTGTTGCGCTCTTTTCTCACAGCAATATTACGGAGGCAATACTCCTCATCATACTTTTTAAGGCGGGCGCTATGGGTCTTACGATGTCGTATTACCTCAACGAATCGTATAAGACAACTCCTCTCAATACACTGATATTCTCAACCTGCTACGCACTCTCGGGCTATGCCGTCGTCATGGCTAACAACACAATGTGGTTCGACTGTCTCATATATCTGCCGCTCGTTACGCTCGGAATCGAGAGGATCATAAAGCGCGGTGATTTCAAGCTTTTTGTTGTTTCACTTGCAATGTGTCTATTGACCTCGTTCTATATCGGATATATGGTCTGCATTTACGTTGCTGTCTACTTCTTCTGCTACTACCTCGCAAGCTCTCACAGATACGGTAACAACTTCTGGCTTGAAGACAATCATTTCTTCAAATCCTTTGCAAGAATAATTATTTATTCAGCTATTGCGATTGCTATTTCCGCAATAATCATTCTTCCCTCTTACGCATCCCTCCAGTTCGGTAAAAACACCTTCTCCGACCCCGATTTTTCATGGTCACAGCGCTTCGATTGGCTCGATTTCATCGTCAAGCTTCTCCCCGGCTCATACGATACCGTACGTCCCGAGGGACTTCCTTTCGTTTATTGCGGTGTGATTACCCTTTTACTCCTGCCTATTTACTTTATCACCTCGCGCATCAACTGGCGTGAAAGAATGATGACGGGAGTTCTGCTTTCGCTAATTCTTTTCTCGTTCAATATTAACGCCCTTGATATGGTCTGGCACGGCTTCCAGAAGCCGAACTGGCTTAACTACCGTTATAGCTTCATATTCATTTTCCTCATTCTTGTTTGCGCTTACAAGGCGTATTCAAATCTTCAGCATGCGAATTTCAAGAACGTCGCCATTACCGGCGGTATACTCGTTCTTCTCGTCGCGATAATTCAAAAGCAGAATTATAAGAACGTCGACGATTTCAAGACCGTTTGGTTCTCTATAATCGCTATCGGTGTTTTCTGTATCGCCCTATATTTCGTTTATCGGAAAAAGTACAACGAAATGGGAACGGCAGTCGTTTTGCTCCTCGTTTGTGCCGAGCTTTTCGGTGCAGGACTTATGAACGCAGTCGCTCTCGACGAAGACGTTCTTATGTCCTCCCGAGACTCCTATAACAACTACTACGAGGCTGTTCAGCCGATGGTCGATTACGTTAAAAAGCACGATAAAGCACCGTTCTACCGTATGGAAAAGAACTTCCACCGTCAGTACAACGGCCGCACCAACGACTCGATGACGCTCAATTACTACGGCATTTCAAACTCAACCTCGACTCTTAACAAGTCGATAATCGACCTTCTTCACCGCTACGGCTACGCCTCGCGCTCCCATTGGTCGCAGTACCTCGGCGGAACCCCCGTTTCCGATGCGTTTATCGGTATTAAATACGTCATTTCCAATGAACAGATAGATAATCAGATCTGGAATGAGATCCACACAATGGACGTTGACAAAAAGTACCGTAACGACATTATCGGATCACCCGAGCAGCTCTATCTTTACGAAAATCCCTATGCGCTTTCGCTTGCGTTCGGCTCGTCGGATATGATGAGATATTTTGAAATCTCGAATTACGAGTCTCCCATGGAGCTTATGAACGCGATGGCAGCAGCCGTAATGGGATATGAAGAGGAAATCGATATTTTTGAAGCGCTTTATCTTGACGATACCATATTCACCAATATCAGAACCGATTTTGCCACGAGTCACAGAAAGTACAGTGCGAGAAGCACAGGCACTGCCAAGATCGAATACAAGGTCGAGGTTAAGGCGGGAGAGCCTGTATATATGTATATACCGACCGATTATCCGAGAGAATGCAGACTCACGGTAAACGGCAAGAGCATCGGCGCATATATGGGTAACAAGAGCGACTGTGTTCAGTACCTCGGAATCTTCGACGAGGATCAGATGATAACCGTTACGCTCACACTTGCCGATGAGCCGATATATATCAGAAACAATCAGAATTATTTCTTCTCGCTCAATACCAAGCTTTTCAAGGAAACCTTTGAAAAGATCGCAGAGTCCAACCTCAAAATAACGAAATTTGACGAGGACTATATTGAAGGAACCGTCACGATAGGTGAGGGACAGTCGCTCCTTTACACCTCCATAACCTTTGATGAGGGCTGGATAATCGAGGTCGACGGAAAGCGCGCTGACCTTATCAAGATCAACGACAGCCAGATCGCAATCGAAATTCCGGAGGGTACTCACAAGGTGACCTTCACATACCGTCCCAAGTGCTACGTTTACGGCTCCGCCCTCTCTGTAATCGGACTTTTCTCCTTTGCCGGAGCAATTGTATACGATGAACTGAGAAAAGAACGCGAGAAGAGACAGTGGGCAGAGAAAAATAATATTTTCTGATGGAATAAGCCCTTCATAATCCGTCAACCCTTGTATTAAATAAACGAGGGAGTAACGGTATGCAAGGGCTTAATCAGTTAAAGAACAACGGTATTCACGGATATATTTTTATGATCTCCTGCGGGGTGCTTTTCGGGGCTTTCATTGAGCTTCTTTATCACGAAAGAGTATTGTTTGCAGCTTCGATCATTATGGGGATTTTTTTCGCCATAATCCACCGTATAAACCGCGCTCTGACCGACGAGCCGATATATACGAAGGCTCTCATTTCTACCTTTGCGATAACAGCCGTCGAGCTTGCCTTCGGTGTTATCACAAACCGAGTTATGCATCTTCATTTATGGGATTTTTCCGACAGCCTATTTCACGTTCTCGGACAGATCTGTCCCCGTGAGGCATTCGTTCGCTTCATGATCGCGTTTCCCGTAATATATTTAAGTAAATTTGCCGATAAAATACCGATTCTTGGAGGTAGCACATCAAATGGCTAAAAAGAAAAGCAGAAATAAAAAGAAAAAGCAAAAGGGGTTACGCACCCTACTTGCTTTAATCCTGATAATATGTGCCGCTATTGCGCTTAAAACGATACCCGGCGCCTGGGAATTTCTTTCGAGGTATCTTCCCTTTATCGAGGAGCCCCGTCAGATCACGGTTCCCGACGGCGAAATGGCAGTGCATTTTCTCGACGTAGGTCAGGGTGATTGCTCACTCATCGTTATGCCGAACGGAAAGACGGTTTTAATTGATGCCTCAACAAAGGACGAAGGTGACAGTATTCTTGAATATCTTTCATATCAAAGGGTGACGAGGATAGACTACTTCGTTCTCACTCATCCCCATGCTGATCATATTGGCTCGGCAAAAGAAATAGTTGAAAATCTTAACATCGGAAAGATCGTTATGCCGGACGTAACGACAGACACCGCTACCTTTGAAAACCTCTTGATCGCAATTGATAAAAAGGATATTCCCTTACATATTGCAAAGGTAGGCGAGACCATCTCCCTCGGTAACGCCAACATAAAAATACTCGGTCCCGTAAAAAAGACCGACGATCTTAACAACATGAGCATCGTTCTCCGCCTTGATTACGGCAAGACCTCTTTCATGTTCACGGGTGATGCCGAGGAGCCGTCCGAAAAGGATATGCTTGAAAAGTTCTCTTCATCCGAATTTCGTGCAGACGTTTTGAAGGTAGGTCATCACGGCGCAAGCACGTCAAGCTCATACGATTTTCTTTGCGCTATCAGTCCCGAATACGCGGTAATAAGCTGCGGTAAGGATAATTCCTACGGTCATCCGCACACCGAGACGGTAAACAATCTTAACAAGCTCGGAATCAAATATTACCGAACAGATAAGGACGGAAACGTCGTATTTTCAAGTGACGGAGAAAAGGTCACGCTTCTCCGCCCCGCCGCATAATACATAATGATCCCCCTGCAAAGAGCAGGGGGATCGTTTTCATATTGAAGATTACGACCGAGATTCCGATTCTGCGAATCGCCGCTTCACGGTTCGACTGCGGGCTTCGCCCTTAGTCAGAATGACAGGGCAGACGAAGCAGAACGGGTCTGCCGGCGAACGCATTGCACTGTTACCGCGGCTCGATCATTGAGCTGCCGGTCAGCTCATAGAGGTTGCCGAAGCGGTAGCCCATACCTTCAAGCTTCGTCAAAAACTCGTCGAGAATAGCCGCGTTAGTAGCCGACGTAGGGTGAAGAAGCAGAACCTCTCCGTTGTGAAGCCGATTCATTAGCTTATTCATCGCCTTATCGCACGACATTTGTCTATTATTGTCCCAATCGTCGTAAGCACAGCTCCAGAAAATCGTTTTATATCCAAGCTCGTTTGCCCATTTGAGGTTTTCAAGGTTGAATCTTCCCTCAGGCGGACGGTAAAACGGACACAGCTCGTGTCCGACGCTTTCAAGCATTATGCTGTTCAGCTCGTCAAGCTCCGACTTGAAGTCAGCAATACTTGTGATTTTCGTCATGTCCTTATGATTTGACGTATGATTACAGACAAGATGACCCTCGTTTACCATTCGTGTAACGAGATCGGGATTCTTCCTTATAAGGTTTTTAAGAACGAAGAACGCGCCGCGTGCGTCGTGCTTTTTCATTATATCGAGTATCTTTTCGATATTTCCGTTTTCATACCCACAGTCGAAGGTAAGATAAATTACCTTATCGTCTTCCGTCGCATCTTCGTCAAGATAGTATCCGCCGTATTCCTTGATAAAGGAAAACTCGGTCGGAAGCGGAGGCGGGTATCCGCTTTCGCTTTTTTTGCAGTACCAGTTTAAGCAGTTCAAATTACTTGAAGCGCCGATTTCAGAGCCGCCTGATGCGTAACCGATAACCGGTAAAGCAAGCGCGAGCAAAAGCGCTGTTATGACCTTTATTTTCATTTTGTCTCTCCGCACTTATTTTCGCGGCTTTGTGCCGCACTGTTATTTTATGTTTTTGGCTTTACAAAATACGTGAAAAATCTTGGTTTTCGACGTTAATTTTACCTGTCAGTTACATTTTTTGACCTGTTAAGAACAAAATATTTACTTTTTTTGACGTTTATGATATTATTTAATCAGCAAAGGAGGGATGAAATGAAGCTGCGTACAGTTATCAGCTACTGCGGCGAGGACGAGATCGTTATCTCCTGCAAAGATAGAAACGAAAAGATCGTCTTTATTGAAGACCTTATAAGAAACGCGATCGGTCATAACGATTCGCTTTTGCTTTCATCGGGTGACGTTCAGTATTTTATCCCGATAAAGGAAATTATCTTCTGCGAAAGCTTCGACGGACGTACCGTTTGTCACACCAAAGACAAGGTTTTAAACTCGTCATACAAGCTATTTGAGCTTGAGAAGATTCTTTCTCCCGCCTTTTGCCGCGCGTCGAAATCAACGCTTATAAACTGCCGTGAGGTCTATTCTGTGAAGAAGAACCTTGCAGGTCCGTCGGAAATTGCTTTCCGCTCAACGCCGAAAAAGGCGTATTTATCACGAAGCTACTACAAGATGTTTATGGAAAGAATGAATGAAACGAGGTTATAATTATGAAATACGAATACGAAAAAGATTACGTTACTAAAAAAGGTAACACCGTCCACTTCAAGCTATCAGCAAATCGACTTGTCTTTGGGCTTCTGTTTATTGCTTGTGCGGTGTGCATCATTCTTGACGCCGTCGGCGTCTCTCTCGGATTTTTGAGTGGGATTCCTGCGTGGGTGCTTATTCTTGCGTTCCTCAATATCGTATGGCTCGTTGACGTTGTCATAAAGCTCAAGCTGTCAGAGGTGTTCTTCCCTATCGCGTTCATTTTTATGCTGCTCGAAAAATATGTTGCAAAATGGTGCGGACTTGACAAGAGCAACATAATAAACAACTGGCTGGTTTTCCTTTGTGCGATTCTCCTTTGTATAGGTGCGAAGCTTATCACTCCAAAGAGAAGATTTACAAAACATTTTTCCAAGTCGGCAAATCACAAAACCGCCCGCGGTACTGCTTCAACTATCTACGTCGACTGTGCCTCAAGTGAAGAGACCGTTACAGTTAAAAACGAGCTTGGCGCATGCAACGTATATTTTTCAAACGTTGAAAGCTATAATGGCGGTATGACCCTGATCGTTCATAATGAGCTTGGGGCGATGACAATAAACGTTCCGAAGGAATGGAACATTGTTGCCGACCTCAAAGCCGAGCTTGGCACGGTATTCGTGCCCGATGACGAGGGCACGACCGATAAAACCATTTTCATTAAAGGAAAAAGTGAGCTTGGCTCGCTCCGTATCACGAGAGCTTAACTTAAAAAACAGCCGCTTTGCGGCTGTTTTTTAATGCAGAATTCTCTTGTATTATCTGACGAAATATTGTATAATGATTGAGTATTAAACGAAAGGGATATCAAGATGAATATAAAAGAAATTTCCGAGATAAAACGCCGCTTTAAGGTCGAAAGAACGAACATTTCGCGCATTCGCGGCGCGCTTATAAATGAAAAAAAGGAAGTCATTTCCCGATTTGATCAGTCGCTCAACCTAATCAGCGAGGAAGAGGCGGAAGCGGTTCTTAAAACGCTTAAAAAGGTGCTTTCAGGCTCACTTAACAAGAATCTTATAGATATTTCGTTTACGAATCAGCAGGTTCTTGACAGCTCAGAGCACAAGATGCTGTCGACACTTAAGGCGTCGTCGCTTGCCGATAACAAGGCGCTTGACGAGCTTATCGAATCGGTCAGAATTTCATATAAATGCGAGGGTAATTATCTCATCATTCTTGGCTCCGATGCCTATGACGTGCCGAGCTACGGCTCCGACGGCAGCAAAAAAGAAGACAGCGGCGAAGTTTACTCCTACATAGTCTGCGCTATCTGCCCTCTCAATATGACGAAATCAACTCTCGGCTACAAGCTCACAGAAAATGCTATAAAAAACAATCTTCCCGATTGGGTGATCGGTGCGCCCGATGCAGGCTTCCTCTTCCCTGCCTTTGACGGCAGAAAGACGAATATTTACAACGCGCTTTTCTACAACCGCGACAAGAAGGACAACAAGGCGGAGCTTATAGAAGCCCTCTTCCGCCGTGAAGCTCCCATGGCTGTCGCAATTCAGAAGCAGGTGTTTACCAATATCTTCCGCGATACTATCGCAGAGGAGTGCAGTCTTGACGTCGTTAAGGACGTTCAGGATCACCTCGGTCAGCTCATTGAAGAACACAAGGCGATGAAGGATCCCGAGCCGCTTACCGTTTCAAAGTCTACTGTCAGTGACATTCTCAAAAACTGCGGTATAAACGAAGATAAGGTTACCGAGTTTGAAACGCAGTTTGACCGCAGCTTCGGTGAAAAGGCAACCGTTTCGCCCGAAAATCTGCTCAACGTAAGGCAGTTTGAGGTCAAGACGCCCGAGGTTTCAATTAAGCTTGCTTCCGATATGTCCGACCTCGTTGAAACGAGAGTTATCGACGGACAGAAGTTTATTATGATCCGTGCAGACGGAATCGTTGAAGTAAATGGCGTTGAGATCAATATTAAATGATAAAAGCTCTGTTGCATGTTGCAACAGAGCTTTTGTTTTACAGATACGAATACAGTAGGTAGTTACTGCGGGAATCAAGGACGGTAACGTCGGGGATCTCGTAACGGTTATCGTTTGAATCTCTGATTATTACTCGGTTTGTACCGTAGAGCTTTTTAATATCGCTGTGGCGGTTGCGTATTTGAAAGGTTATCACGCCTCTATCGGTATCGACCGTCCATTTTAACACCCCGAATTTATCCTCACATTCAAGCAAGCGGGATATTTTCGGGATCATATAGTATTCCTTGAAGCACTCTTCAAGCACCTTGCGCGACTCTTCGTCTATCTCATCGAGCTTACGGACAAAGCCGACTTCCTTTTCGTTTTTGTCAAGGAGAGTTATATACATCTCACTGTTCGAAAAAGGAAACAGCTTTCTCGGTTCAAGATCCTCGATCACGCTTCCGTCCTTCTTGATAAGACGAACAAGGTAAAGATCGGTACGCTCAAGGCGACCCGTATATTTATCAATATAATAGCGTGCCATATACTTCCCTCCTTACGCGAAGTTCTCTGCCTTACGGCTTTCGGCGAGCTTGTCAGACATCGACTGTATCTGCACGAGACGGAAGTACTTGCCCTCCATAGCCATAAGCTCCTCGGGCGTTCCACACTCGATTATCTCGCCGTTATCGACAACTACTATCTTATTTGCCTTAGACAGCGTCGAAAGACGGTGTGCAATCATAAGAGTCGTTCTGCCGCTAATAAGCTGCTCAATTGCTTCCTGGATTAGATGCTCAGTCTCGGAGTCGACCGATGCAGTTGCCTCGTCAAAGACGAGTATTTTCGGGTTGCGGAGCATCGCTCTTGCGATAGAGATTCTCTGCTTTTCACCGCCGGAGAGACCCACTCCGCGCTCGCCAAGCACCGAATCGTAACCGTCGGGTTGACGAACGATAAATTCGTGCGCGTTTGCTATATCTGCGGCATTGATTATTTCGTCCGCTGAGAAGGAGCTGTCCCCGTATGCGATATTATTATATATCGTATCATGGAACATCTGCGGCTCCTGCTGTACGTAGCCGATGCTTGAACGATAATAGTGCATATCAATATCTCTTATATCGACGCCGTCAATCATTATCTGACCTTCATAGTGATCGTAGTAGCGGAGAAGCAGATTTATAAGCGTTGATTTACCCGAGCCGGTCGTTCCGACTATTCCGACGATATCACCGGGCTCGATTACAAGATTTATGTTTTTAAGCGTCTTCTTCGTGCGGTCAAAGGAAAAGTTTACGTTTTTGAACTCTATTCTTCCGCCAAGATCAGCATCGGTCTTTCCCTTTCCGAAATCATGCTCAGTCTCTGCATCAAGAATGTCCATGATCCTTTCAAGAGCCGCCATTGCGCTCTGCATTGAGTCGGAGAGATTCGCAAAGAAGTTTACGGGGCCGTAGAACATCGATGCGTAAGAAATGAACGAAACAAGCAGACCTACGGATATTGAGCCGCCGTTACCCGACGACATTCCGTTGATAACGAGGTTTCCGCCGAGCGCCCAGATCACAACGCCGCCACAGCTGATAAGACAGTTTACTATTGCAGGATATGCGTTAAGTATTTTGCCCGCCTTTGTATCAATATTGCGCCATTCCTCAACGGTGTTTGTAAATCGCTCGGTAGAACGCTTTTCATTCGTATAAGATTTTATTACTCTTATACCGGGAATACTGTCGGTGAGAACAGAAGTAACAGCAGACGAACGTCTCCATATTCTTCTGTAAAAGGGCGCAATCTTTTTTCTGAATATTCTCGCTCCGATAACTACAAGCGGGACGGGAGTAAGAGAATAGAGCGTCAGCTTCCAGTTTATACACAGCATAACGATAACGATACCGATAAGCGTAAAGAACTGCACGACGACCTCTTGCGTTATTCGAAGCATAAATGCCTGTATTGTTGCAGTATCACCGCTTATGCGGTTAATTACCGCACCCGTTGAGGTTTTATCGTAAAAGCGCATCGGAAGATACTGTGCTTTTTCATAGACCTCGCACCTCAGACGTGCGATTATCTTATTTCCCGATACGCGCAGCATATATCCGCGGATACCGCCAAACATGTGCTGGACCACATGAATACATACCAAGGAAATTACCACGACGGTAAGCATCTGACGGTTTCTGTCGGGAATAATATCGTCGACGAGCGTTTTTGTTAGCAACGGCGGAACAAGCGCAAGCGCCGTCGTGATTACCGAGATCACAACAGAGACTGTAAGGATCACAATCTCCGGGCGAAGATATTTCCAAAGCTTTTTAAACACCCTACCCTTGTTCATACAGTGTATACACGGCACACCGGAAGCAGAAAGAGTTCTACCGCACTTGGGACAAACGGAAAGAAGCTTTTCGTATACAGCGTGCATAACGGAAAGCGCTTCGTCAATACTTTCGCCGTCGCGGATATCAGTGACGTATTTTGCCGCCGCATCGCAAAGAGCCGTTACGGTAAAGGTGAAGCGGAAAAGATCATGTGTTTCGCCGTCGGCAGTCTTTACTCGCATCATTCCGTTTCCGTACATTCGCTTACAGTAAATAGCTTCAACGTCGGAAAATGCAAATCGTGGCGACTCTTCATTTTTTCCGAAATCGTAGGTAAATATCTCGGAATCGGTGGCAAGAAGCACACAGGTGCTGTACTTGGCATCCTTAGAGATCTCCCCAGCAACCGCAAAACGAATCGGCTTTTCATCGCTTCCCAAGGAACGAATAGTTTGAATCTGAGCTTCGGTGAGCTTCTGGTTTATAAGCAAACTGTCCATCACGTTTAGCGCCTTAATTGGCGCTCTCCTTTAATTTGTTCATGCATTATACAACACATTTACATTGATGTCAATGGATATTAAAATATTTTTCCGATATAAATTTTCATAGAAAAGCGGACTGCCGTTGGCAGTCCGCTTAGTTTTTATTCCTCGGTTTTTGCCTCTGCGATAATCTTCTGAGCGATATTACCCGGAACCTCTTCGTAGCGAGCGAACTTGTAGGTAAAGCTTCCCTTACCCTGCGACATAGCGCGGAGAACGATCGGGTAATCGGTCATTTCTGCCTGAGGAGCTTCTGCTTCGACGAGCGAATAGCCCTTCTTATTTGCGATATGGTCCATACCGAGTACGCGGCCGCGGCGCTTGTTAAGATCGCCTATAATGTCACCGACGAGAGACTCGGGAACTGTGATCTTAAGAGTTCCAACCGGCTCGAGAAGCACGGGATTAGCGTTGATAAGCTCCTTATACGCGAGGTTAGCCGCGAGCTTGAACGCCATTTCCGACGAGTCGACGTCATGGTACGAGCCATCGTAAAGATCGGCGGATAGACCTACCATCGGGTAGCCGGAGAGAACGCCCTTCTGCATAGCTTCGGTAAGTCCCTTTTCGACTGCCGGGAAGTAGTTCTTCGGAACTGCTCCGCCGACTACGCTTTCAGTAAAGGTGAGTCCTTCCTCTTCGCTCGGCGAGAATGTTATACGAACGTGACCGTACTGACCGTGTCCGCCCGACTGCTTCTTATGCTTACCTTCTGCCTGGATGCGCTTCTTTATGGTCTCTCTGTATGCGAGCTTCGGCTTGCTGAGCTCAACGTCTACCTTATTTCTGTCCTTAAGCTTGTTTACGATGATGTCAAGGTGAATATCACCGAGACCGGAGATGAGAAGCTGCTTGGTTTCGGCGTTGTTTTCAAAGAATATAGTCTTATCTTCATCACGAAGACGAGCAATACCTGTTGCGATTTTATCCTCATCGCCCTTACTCTTAGGCGCGATAGCCATCGTCATATACGCCTTCGGGAAGGTTATCGGCATATAGGGCTTCATATCCATATTTGTAAGCGTATCGTTCGTAGCGGTATCGTTAAGCTTCTGGATCATACCGATGTCACCGCAAGACAGCGATTCGACTTCAGTAGTCTTCTTGCCTCTTACCTCGTAGATGTGACCGAACTTTTCGACAGCACCCGTGCGGAGGTTCTTAAGCGACATAGTATTATCGAGGTTACCCGACATTACCTTGAAGAACGTCTGCTTTCCGAAGGAATCGGCTACGGTCTTAAATACGAATATTGCCGGCTCGCTGCCTTCCTTATCGATTGCAACGTCATTACCCTCGTTATCGGTCTCGACCTTTTTAGCGGTATGGCGGGGATAGGATTCGTTGATAGTATCAAGGAGGGTCGCAACGCCCCACATCTTTCCTGCAGAGCCACAGATAACGGGACATATCGAGCCGTTAATGATTCCATGATGGATGGCTTCGACAGCTTCCTCACGAGTAATCTCCTCGCCTGCAAAATACTTCTCCATAAGCTCGTCGCTCGTTTCGGCAATAGCTTCAAGAAGCATATCTCTATAAGTGTCGACGTCGCTCTTGAATTCATCCGGGATTACACCTTCAGTGTAAGAGCCGTCTTTACTGAACACGCGGGTCTTGAGATCAATTAGATTAAGGAATCCCGTAACGGCACCGTTTTCAACCATCGGAATAAAGAGAGGACATATACGCTTGCCAAAGTGCTCACGAAGCTGTTCGAAGACCTTACGGAAACGGCACTCGGGATCGTCGAACTTATTTACGAATACGGATTTCGGAAGTCCTGCCTCGGTCGCATATTCCCATGCGAGCTCTGCACCGACCTCTACGCCTGCCTTACCGTCAACTACGATAAGAGCTGCATCTGCTACTCTTATTGCCTGCTTGACTTCGCCGACAAAGTCGAGGTATCCGGGGGTATCGAGAAGATTTATCTTAACGTCCTTCCAAATCACAGGAGCAACTGCTGACTGTATAGAAAAGCCTCTCTTGATCTCTTCGGGATCAAAGTCACAGACAGTATTTCCGTCAGGGGTCTTTCCGAGACGGTCAGTCGCTTTCGAGAGATACAGCATTGCCTCGGCAAGTGAGGTCTTTCCTGCACCACCGTGACCGAGAAGGCAGACATTGCGAATTTGAGCTGTTGTGAACTTGTTCATAGGTTTAATTCTCCTTGTGTAAAATACATGATGCTCTTCGTTCTAAAAAACATCACCTTTTAAATTATATAACACTTTTTGGCAATTTTCAATAGGTGTATCAAAAATAATGATGCGAGAACATAAAAATAATAAAGCGTATTTTGTGCATTTTAGACAAGTTTTGACTGTTTTGCGTTTTTTCGGTCAAGTTTTTATGTTCATTTTGATAACAGAAAAATCTCCGCCAAGCGGAGATTTCAGCCTTAAAACAGGATCTCTTTATAGAATTTCGTTTCGAGATTCGCGGTAAATAAATGCGAGTCGTTAGACGTAACATAAAGTTCTCTATATGAGAAAACGGGGTGCGATGCACCCCGTTTATTATCAGTTGTTAACGAGCTTTGCGATCTCGTCTGCGAAGTTCTCTTCTCTCTTGTGGATTCCTTCGACCTTTTCGAAACGAACGAAGCGCTTGATAGATATGCTTCGGCCGAGTGCCTTTGCGGTGTTCTCAACGTACTTGCCGACCTTCTCGTGATCGTCTGCCTTAACGTATTCCATATCAACGAGGCAGTTGTTATCATAGAACTTGCCAAGCTTACCGGTAATGATTCCCTCGAGAACCTTCTCGGGCTTGCCTGCCATCTTAGGATCGTTTGCGAGCTGTGCCTTGATGATCTCCTTCTCGCTGTTGATAACCTCTGCGGGAACGCAGGTTCTGTCGAGGTAAGGAGTAGGATATGCGCCAACCTGGAGTGCAATGTTCTTAGCGAACTCATCGAAGCCGTCCTTGTCTGCACAGTCGGTCTCGAAGTTTACGATAACGCCGATGGAGCCTGCACCGTGGATATAGGTGCTGGTTACGCCCTCAACGAGCTCGAAACGGCGAACGGTGATCTTCTCACCGATCTGGAATATAAGCTCCTTAAGCTTTGCGTCAACGGTGTTGCCCTCGTACTCGGAAGCGAGAAGAGCTTCAACATCTGCGGGGTTAGTGTCGATGATGCACTTAAGAAGATTCTTAACGAAGGTCTTGAAGATCTCGTTCTTAGCAACGAAGTCGGTCTCGGTGTTTACCTCGATGATAGCGGTCTTGCTGCCTTCCTTGAGGACGTCAACGATACCGTCAGCAGCAATTCTGGTAGCCATCTTGGACTCTGCCTTGAGCTCACCCTTCTCGCGAAGAAGCTTTATCGCAGCATCCATATCGCCGTCTGCCTCAACAAGTGCCTTCTTGCACTCCATCATAAGACGGATCGTAGCCATGTCGTTCT
>JAZNTT010000086.1:0-2724 GCA_045591885.1 Eubacteriales bacterium
AGATATTCACGCTGTTATAAAGAATATCCCTGCCCTCCTCGGGATAAACGGGGAAGGATGCGCCCCTGTTATCGCGAAGGACCTTTTTCTCGACAGGCTTATGAAGCAGCATAAGCGGAAGCCGTCCGTAGACGATCGCGCACTTTCTTACGCCCTCGGGAAGAACTATATCTCTTATCTGCGGAAGAATAAGCTCTGCCGAGAGGATCACGCTTTTAAGGCCGCCGTTCTTTACCCAGAAGTCGGCGGAATAGTTATTAAAGACGTTAAGGCGGTGGCTTCCGTGTGCATTTAGACCAAATTCACGAACAAGCTCAAGCTGACCGATATTATGCACAAGCGCGTGCTTTGCCCCTTGATTTACGGCTCTTTCAAGCATACGCTTGACGTTATCAAGCTCGCTGTCGAGAATTACGGGCGGGAGCGACACGCCGTTTGCTACGCTTCTGTATTTCGAAAGCGGCAGATAGGTTATATCGAGGTTATGCTTTTCAGGTATCTGTCCCGCTTCTCTGAAGGATGCGGTAAAGACCGCCTTTTCGGTCTTTCTTTTCTGCGGAAAATCAAGCTTCGGCGGAATCTCTTGCGCTTCTCTTACGCTTTCCTCGACGGGCTTAACCGAGCCGCCTCTGAAGCTGCCCTCGCTCCTCGTTTTCGCAATATCGTTTTCGGTGCGGATACCGAGCATATTTTTGTCGATATTTCCCGTATAGTAGCCGTCTGTAAATCCGCTTCGCGAGAAGAGACACTGAAGCTCGTTTATCTCGTCGCGGGTTGCGTTTCTACCCTCGTCAATGAGTCGGCGGTATATCTTGGTTACACCGTAAACGTACGACGGACTTTTCATTCTTCCCTCGATCTTAAAGGAGCTGACGCCTGCGTCACTCAGCTCAGTTATATGAGAAGCAAGGCACATATCCTTCATGGAGAGAGGATATTCCCTGTTATAGCTCATACGGCAGGGCTGTGCGCACTGTCCGCGGTTTCCGCTTCTGCCTCCGAGCATCGCGCTCATCAGGCACTGTCCCGAAACGCTGACGCATATCGCGCCGTGAATGAACATCTCAATTTCAGCGCGTGACTTGCAGAGCGTTCTGATATTCTGAATATCCATTTCACGCGCTCCGACAACTCGGTTAAAACCGAGGTCACAGAGCTTCTCTGCGCCTGCAAGGTTATGAACGGTTGCCTGTGTCGATGCGTGAAGCTCAAAGTCGGGAATATGCTTTTTAATGAGTGAGGAAAGTCCCATATCGGCAGTTATCAGCGCGTCGACTCCGCTTTCATAAAGAAACGCCGCGTGATCGAGCGCACTTTTCAGCTCACGGTCGTATATTTGAGTATTGAGAGTGACGTACGCCTTAACGCCGTTTTCGTGGCAATAGCCGACAGCCGAGCGAATATCCGCACGGTCGAAATTCTTTGCGTTCATTCTCGCATTGAACACCGTTCCGCCGAAATATACCGCATCGGCTCCCCCCTCGACCGCCGCTGTCAGCGCGTCAAGTGAGCCGCAAGGAGAAAGAAGCTCGGGCAGAGCTTTTTTTGTTTTTTCCATTTTTCGATTCCTTTATATAAAACTCTTGAAAAACGTATGTTTTTATTATATAATATATTATACTACTTATCTACCAATAATGGAAGAGTAAAATGGAACAAAAAACGCTGAATAACGATAAAAACAGCACAAAATTAACAAAAAAGCAACGTGCGGGCGAGGCTATTCGGCGTCTGACCGAAATATATCCCGACGCTGAGTGTGCGCTCAACTACATGGGTGACCCGTGGAAGCTTCTTATTATGGCGCGTCTCTCGGCTCAATGCACCGATGCAAGAGTAAATCTCGTTTGCGAAACGCTGTTTAAGCAGCTCCCTACGATGGAAGCGATGGCGAGTGCCGATATTGCCGTTATCGAGGACCTTATTCGCTCATGCGGTCTATATCACATGAAGGCGAAGGACTTAAAGGAAATGTCGCGTCAGCTTATTGAGGAGCACGGCGGACAGGTGCCGAGCGATATGGACGCTCTGCTCTCGCTCTCGGGCGTCGGACGTAAGATAGCGAACCTCATTCGCGGTGATCTTTATCATCTGCCCGCGATCGTTGCCGATACGCATTGTATCCGCATCTGCGGTCGGCTCGGATTTTATCCCGAAAGCCTCTCGGATCCCGTCAAGGTCGAAAGAGAGTTGGTTAAAATAATTGAACCGAGTGAGCAGTCGGATTTTTGCCACAGGATCGTCCTTTTCGGGCGAGAGATCTGCTCGGCAAGAAGCCCGAAATGTGAGGGCTGTCCCCTCAACACAATATGCAAAAAATACGCAAAGGAACATAAAATATGAAGGAAGTACTGCTCCTAAAATACGGTGAGCTTGCCCTCAAGGGTCTCAACCGCGGATATTTTGAAAAGCTACTCAAGAGAGAGCTTGAGATGCGCCTGAAGCTTGCGGGCAATTTCAAGGTAACTCTTGCTCAAAGCACCATATACGTCGAGCCGACGGACGACGACGCCGATATTGACGAGGCGCTCCGCCTCTGCCGTAAAGTGTTCGGTATAACAACGGTCGCGCGCGCGGCGGTTGCCGAAAAGGACATTGACGACATCAAGCGAGTTGCAAAGGAATATCTGCCGACGTATCTGCGCGGTCACGCATCGTTCAAGGCGGACGCACGCCGTTCCGATAAGAAATTCCCCCTCAAATCCCCCGAAATTTCAAGGCAGG
>JAZNTT010000087.1:0-12290 GCA_045591885.1 Eubacteriales bacterium
TGGATAGCGAGAGGACGCCTCTACAAGAGAATTCCAAACGTCCTCGTAGGGGCGAGCATTGCTCGCCCGCGAAAAAGCCGATGTTACATCACACCCGAACACCTCATCCACCGCAGACGCAGCGTCTGCGGTCCCCCTTCCCCCACTGGGGAAGGCAAGATAACGCCCCGAATCTTCGCCAAGTTGTTTGTAGGGGGCGACAATCTTGCTCTTGACAGAGGACGTCGCACCCTACAAAGAGTGGCATATATTTATATGCTAATTGACAAATTTATGCGTGGATCATAAGCTTTCGAACTGGCTTCCGAGAAGTGAATAAAGCTGTGGGAAATAGCGCATTATCTGCCAGACGGATATTCCGCCGAGTGAATATTTATCGACGAGATTGAGCCGTGCCTGAACACTTCTCGCGTTCTCGAACCAGACGACGTGCTCCTTGCCGTTTTCGTCGTAATAGTTGAAATACGGAGCTTGTGACTCCTCGTCGAACAATATTGTCGCGCCCTTCTCGTATGCGAGGTCGAATGCGGCGGTTGTTGATAATCCCTTGGCTTCCGTTTCGCCTTTGACGTACGGAAGCGGCCAATCGTAGCCGTAATTCGGTACTCCGAGCAGTATTTTTTCAGGCGCAATAACGCTCACGGCATAGCGAACGACCTCTTCAACATTTCTTATCGGCGCGACGGCAAGCGGCGGTCCGAACTGATAGCCCCATTCGTAAGTCATAAGTATGACGTAATCGGCGACCTCTCCGATTCCCGCATAATCGTGTCCTTCGTAGAGAAGTCCCGGTTGAGCATCGGACGTTTTAGGCGCAAGCGCGACGAAAAGAGGCAGACCTACCTCGTTCATCGCAGCCTTTAGTCGTGTTAAGAAGTTTACGTATCCCTCTCTATCCTCGCGCGGAATAAACTCGAAGTCAATTTCGATTCCCTCAAAGCCCTTATTTTGCGCGGTATTTATCAGCTCCTCGATAAGTACGTCCTGCAATTCGGTATCATCAAAGAGCTTTCCCGAAAGAGTATTGTTGAATACGCCATCGTCGGTCAGGGTCGAAAGGAGCATTATAGGGGATACGCCGTAGCTTTTTGCTATTTCTATAATTCGTTCGTCATCGGGTTCTATCAGTGTACCGTCGTCTCTGAATCCGTAGGTAAACACAGTCAGGTAGCTCAAAAACGGCAGAGCTTTACGCAGCTCGCTTTCGGTTATAAACGGGTATGCGTAGCCGTTTACTACTATTTCATTCTCGCTTGACTCCACTATGTAAAGCGTTTGCCCCGGAAAAATCAGAGGATTTCCCGTAAGCGCCGGATTGCTTCTAAGGAGCGCGTTTACGGTCGTTCCGTTTTCCTCGGCAATAGAATAAAGAGTGTCCCCCTTCTTCACCGTATAGGCTCTTCCGCTGTTGTTTATCACAAGGTCCTCGCCTACAACGAGATATCTTCCCCTTTTTATGCCGTTATCTGCTTCTATTCGGCTTATAGGAACGTTATAAGTACGCGACAGCTTATAGAGTGTGTCGCCTTTTTTAACTGTGTGTATTATCATATCATCCTCCTTAAGTATTCACCACATTATATGATGTCAATGAAAATGTGACAAAATGTAAAATTTTAATATGATATTGATTTATAAGGAATAATATGCTAAAATCAATAGTGTAATTTTCAGTGCCGCGCCATCATATACTGTTAGCGGTGATGAAAATGAAAGCAAATTTAAAATACTATCTCTTTTACGCCGGAATTTTTCTAATCGGCGCGTCGATCTCGGCAGGTCTGTTCTTTGCTTACGGAGCAGAGCTGTTTCCCTCTCTAAGCATGGACGTTTCAGATAAGTTTTCTTTTTACGAGCTTATCGGACTTGCCTCCTCGATTCTAAAGCCGCTGACGTTTCTCTTTTTATCGGCGTACACGCTTTACGCTTGCGCTGTCGGCGGAATAACAACGCTTTATATCGGCGCGATTTTCGGTCGTTTGACTATACGCTACTGTATGTCCGACCACGTCGCGTTCACTCATGGGGCAATACTTATAATAACGGTTTTTATCGGCGCGATATTCGTTATACTGTCAAAGGAAGCAACCGTCTTGCGCGGAGCGATGAGAACCGTTTCACCCGAGCCCGAAAAGCTGATAAAAAATCCTGCTTGTATCAATATGTTCAAAACGTATTTATCTACCGCCTTGACGGCTATCGCCGTTTCGATCGGTACATATCTGCTGTTACTGTATTTCAAAATATAAATCTTTAAAGGACGTAAAAAAGTGGCACTCAAACAAACAAATAAGCCTAAAAAGCATCTGCTTTACGAGATGTTCAACCCTCGCGGCAACGGTAAAGGAATAACCAAGGAAGAAGCGGCAAAGCCGAAGACCGTCGGTAGATTTTTCCGCTATTTTTCAGCTAACTTCAATATGATGTTTGCTCTGAACATATTTATGTTTCTCGGCAACTTCCCGATACTTTTCGGGCTTTTCGCTTTGACCGGCAATATGAATATTCATACAACTGCTCCCGCATCGTCTCTGTTCGCTCCAATATACGGCGCAATCACTGCAGGCGGCGTCAAGGATCCCGTCTCGGCGGCTCTCATGGGAGTTCACGGAGTTCAGGCAGAGGTCTCCATGATGACAACTGCAACGAAGATATTCTTCGGCTTGACTCTGCTCATTGTGTTCACCTTCGGAATAGTAAACGCCTGTATTGCATACGTTATGAGAAACATTGTAAAGGGCGATTCTACTACTCTCATTTCCGACATCAAATACTGCATAAAGCGAAACTGGAAGCAGGCACTTCTTCTCGGTATTATTGATCTTATTATGATAGTCGTGATTGCCTTTGACGTTCTTTTCTTCTTAGGCGGCTCGGGCGGTCTCGGAAGCTTCCTTTTCGGTGCAATGCTGGTTGTTGCGATGCTTTACATTATGATGAGAAGCTACATGTACGTTCTTCTCGTCACCTTTGATCTGCCGATAAGAAAAATACTCAAAAACTCTTTTATATTTTCGCTTCTCGGCTTCAAGCGTAATGTTGTTGCGTTCCTCGGCGGAGCACTCGTTTGGGTGCTTGACTACATGCTGATGACAGTCATATTCCCTGTCGGTCTCGTTCTTCCCGTCATATTCCTCGTTTCGTTTACGATGTTTATGGGAATTTACGCGGCTTATCCAAAGATAAAGGAAATTATGATCGATCCCTATTACGTCAGCGACGACGTTGGCGCAAAGGAACGCTCGGCTGACGGAAATGATGAGGAAGAAGAGCTTCCCGAACCGATATTCAAGGACAGAGGTTAAATAAAAACGATGCCTAATTGCCTTTAACGGCAATTAGGCATTTTGGAGATTTATATGAAAATTCTCGAGATTGGAAAAAACGATGCGGGGCAACGCCTTGACAAGTTTCTTTCTAAGGCTGTCAAAAACATGCCGCCGTCGCTTATGTACAAGTCGATAAGAACTAAAAAGATCAAGGTCAACCGCAAGCGCGCCGAGATCAGTCAGATGCTGAACGAGGGTGACACCGTTCAGCTTTTTCTGCCGGACGAGCTGTTTGATACCGAAGCCAATATCGAAAGCACTCTTTCTCATATCACTCCGATATTCGGCATAGTTTACGAGGATGACAACATCATTCTTTGCGACAAGCCCGCAGGACTTTCGGTTCATTCCGACGAGGATAACGATACCAATAACCTAATAACGCAGGTTCAGGCTTATTTATACAAAAAAGGCGAATACGATCCAAGCTCAGAGCAGTCGTTTGCGCCTGCGCTTTGTAACCGCATTGACCGCAATACCGCAGGAATCGTTATTGCGGCAAAAAATGCGGAAGCACTTCGTGAAATGAATGCCGTTATCAAGGAGCGAAATCTCACAAAGAAGTATCTTTGCGCCGTCAACGGTATTCCCGAAAAGAAAAACGAAACGCTAAAGGGTTATCTGATCAAAAACTCAAGCACGAACACTGTCAACGTCTTCCCAACGTACCGCAAGGGTGCGAAGGAGATTGTTACAAGGTACAAGGTTATTGCAAGCAAGAATAACGTATCGCTTCTTGAAGTCGAGCTTCTGACCGGAAGAACGCATCAGATCAGAGCGCATCTTTCATCAATAGGTCATCCGCTCCTCGGTGACGGAAAATACGGCGTAAACCGCGACGCAAGACGCGGCGGATATAAGTATCAGGCACTTTGCTCCTACTATCTTTCCTTTGAGACCGACGGATTTTTCTCTTACCTAAACGGACGTGCCTTTACCGTCAAAAAGGAAAGCGTATACTTCCTTTCCCTCTTCGACGGGATAAAGCTCCCAATTTTCGGGGGTAAAAAATGAGCTATCTTATAATGCTTATCTGCGGCTTACTTACCGCTATGCCGTATATATTCGATTTTCTCTTTTTTCTGCCATATTTTACCCTTGCGCCGTTATTTGTAATTGCACTGAAAAAGAAGAGTGCTTACAAACACGGGCTTGTCTTTTCGCTTGGATATTTCACGGTGGTCTACCACTGGTTTTGCTACCTTTACCCTCTCGATTTCGCGGGGATCAACGAGATCGGAAGCATTGCCGTTATTATTACCGCGATCGTCGGAATGTCGCTACTGCAAGGAGTTGGAACGGCTTTTGTGCCGATGATATTTCGCTTTGCAGTTAAGAACAGACATCCGCTTTTCGCACCGTTTGCCGCGGCATCTCTGTGGGTAATCGCAGAATGGGGACAGAACTTTTTCTGGTTCGGCGTTCCGTGGGCAAGGCTTGCGGTCGGACAGCATAAGATGTTACCGATAGTCCAAAGCGCATCCGTCATCGGAGCGCTCGGAGTCAGCTTTATAATTGTACTGATAAGCGGATTTATTGCCCTTTGTGTCCTGCACAGGGACGAGATCAAAAGAGTACGCGTTTATGCGCTTGTTGCTTCAGCCATATTCGTATGTAATTTCGTTCTCGGTGCAGCTCTTTTGAACGTCAAATGCAAGCCCAATAACACATTCCCGGTTGTCGCAATTCAAGGTAACATCAGCTCTACCGACAAATGGGCGAACGATTCGGTGTATAATTCGATTTCGGTCTATGAAAAGCTAACAAAGGAAGCTGTTGAGAAAAGCGGAGCGAAGCTCGTTGTTTTCCCCGAAACCGTGCTTATCTGTGACTTAACGTACGACAGATCACTTATCGCACGCCTGAAAACGCTGGCAGGCGATCTCGGCGCGTATATTGCGGTCGGAGCCTTTTATTCAGAGGATGACGAAACGTATAACTCGATATACCTTTTTACTCCCGGCGGAGAACTGATTGACACGGTATATTCGAAGTGTCGCCTTGTTCCCTTTGGTGAGTATCTTCCGATGCCGTCGGTAATGAATACACTCCTCCCGCATCTTACCGAAATGAATATGTTCAAGGACTCCCTTACCCCCGGAAGCAGTCCCGTGATATTCAATACCGAGCTTGGCAGGATCGGAAATCTCATTTGCTTTGATTCAATTTATGAGGAACTGACCATATCAAACGTCAGAGAGGGCGCTGAGCTTATAATTCTCAGCACTAACGACTCATGGTATAAGGATTCTGCCGCGGTATATCAGCATAACGGTCACGCAGTTCTCCGCGCGATCGAAAGCGGACGTTATATTGTCCGTTCGGCAAACACCGGTGTTTCGTCGGTTATCACAAATAAGGGCAAGATCGTATCACTCCTCGGGCCGCTCAAAAAAGGCTTCGTGACCGCAAATGTAAACACCTATTCATACAGAACCGTGTATTCATGTATCGGAAACAGCGTTGTTTATCTGTCGATTTTGTATATCATTTTTCTTTTCGGATACAAAATAATCGAAAATAAGAGAAAAAGCATTGAAAAATGAATTGCCTTGTAGTATAATGGAAGCACAAAAAACAGGAGGAAACAAAATGAAAAAGTTTCTTAAGAACGCAAACAGCGGTATCATTTGTCTTATTGAGATAATCGTCGGCATACTTCTTCTCGCAGATCACAGCTCGTTCATTTCCTATATTACGATAATCGCAGGTGCATTTATCGCAATAACGGGAATCATTTCTCTGATCAAGTACTTCGCAGCCAAGCCCGCAGAAGCCGAAAAGGGCAGCCTTACAGGTGCACTGGTTTCGCTTTCGATCGGAGCATTCCTTATTATTTACAACAACTTCGCGGACAAGCTTTCCGAGTTTATGGCTATAATCATTGGCGCGGCGATCCTTTACACAGGTTATCAGAAGCTCGAAAAGGCAGTTGAAAAGATAAGAAACAAGCAGTATTTCATCGTTTCTCTCATCAGCGCACTTGTTACAATAGCAGTTGCCGCAATTATATTCTTCATTTCCGATAGTATCGTTTGGGTATTCATCGGAGTCTCGCTTATCGTTGAGGCGGCAATTGACCTTGCTGACATGATCGTGGGTGCGATCAAGAGCAAGAAGGAGGTTGCAGCTCCCGCAGCTACCGAGGAATCGGAGACTAAACAGTCTGAAGAATGATTTTGACACAAAAACAGCCGCTTTCCCGGCTTTAACCCCTTCGGCAAGTAATAACCGATAAGAAAGCACCTGCTTCGGCAGGTGCTTTGTTCTATATTTTCATTATCGCACGTTCATCGGCACGGCATAGGTGGAAAATTTGACGTCGAGATCAGTGTTGAAATTGTCAACGGCTTTTATCAGTCCGACACATCCGACCTGAAAAAGATCGTCGACGTTTTCCTTTCTGTTTGTAAAGCGTTGAACTATACTTAAAACAAGGCGCAAATTTCCGTCGATCAACCTTTGGCGTGCATCTCCGTCTCCTGCCTTACTCTTTAACAGCAGTTCCCTTTTTTCCTCGTCGTTCAGGATCGGCAGCTTTGCAGTGTTCACTCCGCATATTTCAACTTTATTGTAATACATAAAACCCCTCCGCATAATACTGTTTTAAGTATTGACGCGGAGGAGTTTTTATTATGCAGTAATTGATGCTCAGGAAGAAATTGTCAGTTCTTCAAGCTATGTATCGGCGCGGGTATTCTGCCGCCGCGTGCAATGAATTTTTCGCAGGAATAGGGATTGACGCTGATTATCGGTGCGTAACCGAGAAGTCCGCCGAAGTTAACGGTTTCACCTATGCTCTTCCCCTCAACGGGAATTATACGGACAGCAGTCGTCTTGGTATTGGCTACACCTATTGAGATCTCGTCAGCGATAATGCCGCTGATGGTATCTGCCGTCGTATCGCCGGATACTGCGATCATATCGAGACCTACCGAGCATACTGCCGTCATTGCTTCGAGCTTTTCAATTGTGAGCGCGCCCTTTGCGACGGCTTCTATCATTCCTGCGTCCTCGGAAACGGGGATAAACGCGCCCGAAAGTCCGCCTACAAAGCTTGATGCCATTACGCCGCCTTTTTTGACTGCGTCGTTAAGAAGTGCAAGCGCGGCGGTCGTACCGGGAGCACCTACACTTTCAAGTCCCATTCCCTCAAGAATATGTGCAACCGAGTCACCGATAGCGGGTGTCGGTGCAAGTGAGAGATCAACGATTCCGAACGGCACGCCGAGACGGTTTGACGCCTCACAAGCAACGAGCTGACCCATTCTTGTGATCTTGAATGCCGTCTTTTTGATCAGATCGGCAAGCTCCGAGAAGGAGCAATCACCCGCGCGCTTTATTGCGCTCGAAACAACACCGGGGCCTGAGACACCGACGTTTATAACGGTCTCCGGCTCGCCAACACCATGAAATGCGCCTGCCATAAAGGGATTATCCTCGGGAGCATTTGCGAATACCACGAATTTCGCGCAGCCGATAGACTCTCTGTCCGCGGTAAGGGATGCGGTCTTTTTGATTATGTGACCCATTCGAGCGACGGCATCCATATTGATTCCCGCTTTTGTTGATGCGACGTTTACCGATGAACATACTCGCTCGGTTTCGTTGAGAGCATACGGAATAACGTTAATAAGTCTGTCTGCGCCCTTAGTCATTCCCTTTTGAACGAGTGCGGAATATCCGCCTATGAAGTTAACTCCGAGGTCGGATGCGGCGCGGTCGAGAGTTTTAGCCAGCTTGAGATATCCGTCCTCCGAAATATCGCCGCCGACAAGGGATATAGGCGTTATCGAAATACGCTTATTTATGATCGGAATACCGTACTGCTTTTCGATATCGCAGGCGGTCGGAACGAGCTTTTCTGCGGTCTTTGTGATCTTATCGTAGACCTTAGTACAAAGCTTACTTTCGTCCTCGCTTACGCAGTCATAAAGCGAGATTCCCATTGTTACTGTTCTTATATCAAGATTTTCCTCTCGGATCATATTGATCGTTTCGAGGATATTTTTCATATCTATCATTGGGCCACCTCAGATACCGTGCATTGAGTTGAAGATGTCCTCGTGCATCGTATGTATTACGAGCCCGTTATCATTACCGAGCGCCGCCATTGTGTCAATAAACGATGAAAACGGCACAGTAAGAGTGCTGATGTCAACAATCATTATCATCGCGAAATACTCGCTCAATACCGATTGCGAAATATCAACTATATTCGCCTTATACTCAGCGCAAGCGGCACTTACCTTTGCGATAATGCCCATGCTGTCACGTCCCGTTACGGAAATTACTGCTTTCATATCGTCCTCCGAAATTTTGATACATATATAATACTCCGTTTGGAGCAAAAAATCAATAGCTTTTTTGACGTAAAACCTCAAAACCGATAACAGTTGCCGCTGATGCTGCCGAAAGCGATGCGTCAAATCCGCGTCCGTAATCTATACGGACTATACTGTCGGCTTTTTCGAGGATAGAACGCGTTATTCCGCGCTTCTCTCCGCCGATGACGAGAAGTATCGGACGGCTTAGGTCCGCCTCGTATATCGGAACTGAATTTTCAATGTCGGCGCAGACGACCTTATAACCCTTATTTTTGAAAACGTCAACGGCGTTTTCGAAGGTCTCGTCCGAATAGACGTCGATAAGCTCTGATGCTCCCGCTGATGCACGGCAGACTACGCCTGCTGCACTCATCCAATTTCGCTTGCCGAGGATGACTCCGTCTGCCCCCGCCGCATACAGCGAACGGAGTGCGTATCCGAAATTGTAAGGGTCCTCGACACCCTCGATCATGACGTAAAAACCGTTGTCCTTAATATTTGATGAATCGGTCGACATGAGTGTTCTGTCAGTACATTCGGCAATTATTCCGCCGTGGGTGTTACCCGTTGCCATGCTGTCTACTGTTTCGGAATCGGTAAGCTTTATTTCAAAACCGAGCTCCTCCGCTCTGTGAGAAAGCCACGAAAGCTCTTTTTTCTCTTTCTTTGCACGGTCAGTCGAATAATATACAGTCTTTATGCATCTGTCATTATTGACTCCGCCAAATACCGAAATCAGCGTTCGCAACGATACTATTCCTTCAAATATTTTGCTTTCACCGAATCTTGAATATTCCTTCTTCATTTTGTCTCCGTATTTTTACACAGCTTCTTTTTATCAAAATAGCGGACAGCGAAAACGATCGCCGCGGTCACGAGCGGATACGCGAATATTACGCACACAACCGTTGTAAGCGTTTTTGAGATGGGCGCAGAAGCTTGTTTGAGCGTTCCGCTGTTCGAGATCACAAGACCTGTATCCGAATCGTGGAGCGAAAATCGTTTACCTGCATCGATTTTTCCCTTGATGTCAAGTAACTTGTCGCCCGACGAATGAGAATATGAATAGGTGCCGTTCTCATAGATTCCGCAGGAGACCGATACGGGCTTTGACTTATAGATCCAGTTCTCTGCGACAAGGATCGCGTGCTTGTTATCTTCAGTCAGCACGACGAAAATGTCGTCGCCCTTTTCACAGTAGCCCATATTTGAAAGCACAAGCTTACCGTGATTCAGCACGCCTTGACCGACCTGTGCCTTATTTGAATAAACACCGCCCGCATACATATTATAAGTTCCGAGGTTGTACACTCCGCCGCCGTAGTTCGCATTTCCGAGACTGATTCCGCCTGAGTTCTGAGTGAAGATGCCCAGCTCGTTATTATAAATATTTCCGCCGTTTTCGGCAGCGCTACCGCTCGTCATCATGAAATTTGCACCCGTAACGGCGTTACCGGAATTATAAAGATTTCCACCGTTTTTAGCTGAATTTTCGCTGATAACGTTACCCGAAAGCTCAAGCTCCGAGGTGTTATATACTCCTCCGCCCTCGCCGTTTTCAGATTTATTATTATTTACCGTTCCGCCGCTGATCTTGACTTTTCCGCCGTTATATATTGCTCCGCCCTTATTTGCTGAGCATTCCGTTACAGAAGCAGACAAATACTGCATTTCGCCCATATTGTATACTCCGCCGCCGTTAGATGCTTTGCAGGCAGTAATAGACGTTGCGATTAAATCCGCTTTTCTCTCGTTGAAGATTGCACCGCCATCGTTTGCGGAGCAGTTCTTGATATAGCCCGCCGCAAGCGTCAATGTGCCTGCGTTGTATATTGCGCCGCCCGATGATGAGGCACGGCAGTTTTCTATTTCGCCGCCGTACATCGTAAATTCGCCTTCGTTATACACCGCCGCGCCGGAGCGTGAGGTTACGGCGTTTTTAATAATGACCGAGGTGTGCATTTCGAGCTTTGCGCCTGATTCGATTTTAAAAACGCTTCCTTGACGGACGATATTCCCGCCGTCAAACACCAGGTCGGATTTATTCTCTATGGCGGTTCGGTCACCGAGGGTGAGCGCTGTTCCTTCTCCGCTCAGAACAAAAAGATCGCCATCAAAGCCTCCCTTTATGCTCGCTCCCTCGCCGATGATAATATAGCTTCCCGATGTTATTCTGATGCTTGATGCAAGCACTACGTCGCGCACGAGCGTAATAACACCGTTATCATAGACCGCACCTCTTCCGCCGAGCGCGGCTACAAGCTCCTCAGGTGACGTTACGTTACCGCCTGGAGCATTTGTTTTTTTCGCGGAATCTGTTTCACCGGCAAAAACCGTATTCGGAATTGCGGATATAATCAAAAGCGATACGAACAGTACCGAAATTATCTTCTTTAGCATACAAACCTCCGATAAATCGTGTCTATATTATACCATTAAGAACCGATGTTGTCAAAGGAATTGATTATTTTTAATGAATTAATTACGTTAATACTATTAAATTAACAATTCATTAACCATTTAAGCTGAAAAGAGTGTATAATTAGAATGGGGGACGATGGTAAATCTATCCTTCCTCAACATCTATCATAAATTGAAATTAAATTATCAATACCATAAAGGAGACAACTCAAATGACTAAGAATGTTCACGTTTTAAGTTGGATCGACGAAATGGCTGCTATGACTCAGCCTGACAAGATCGTCTGGATCGACGGCACCGAGGAACAGGCAGAGGCGCTTCGCGCTGAAGCATGCTCGACCGGAGAGCTTACCAAGCTCAATCCCGAGCTTCTTCCCAACTGCTACCTCCATCGCACCGCAGTAAACGACGTAGCACGCGTTGAAGGACGCACCTTCATCTGCACTCCTACCAAGGAGGAGGCAGGCAACATCAATAACTGGATGGAGCCCTCCGAGATGTACGCTAAGCTCAAGAAGCTTTACACCGGCTCCATGAAGGGACGTACTATGTACGTTATCCCCTACTCCATGGGCGTTGTCGGTTCCGACTTTGCTAAGTACGGCATCGAGCTTACCGACTCTATCTACGTTGTTCTCAATATGCTTATAATGACCCGCGTTGGCACAAATGTTCTTGAGGCACTCGGCGACAGTCCTGATTACATTAAGGGACTTCATGCAAGAGCTGATATCGACGAGGAAAACCGTTACATCACTCACTTCCCTCAGGACAACACCATTATGTCGGTTAACTCCGGCTACGGCGGAAACGTTCTGCTGGGCAAGAAGTGCTTCGCTCTGCGTATCGCTTCCTACCTGGGCCGCAAGGAAGGCTGGATGGCTGAGCATATGCTCATCCTGGGCGTTGAATACCCCAACGGCGACATCAAGTACATCACCGCTGCATTCCCCTCCGCTTGCGGTAAGACCAACCTCGCAATGCTCATTCCTCCCGCGATCTACCGCGAGAAGGGCTACAAGGTTTGGTGCGTAGGCGACGACATCGCTTGGCTCCGTGTTAACAAGGAAGACGGCAAGCTTTATGCTGTCAACCCCGAGAACGGCTTCTTCGGCGTTGCTCCCGGTACCAACGAGAAGTCCAACCCCAACGCTCTTCACACCTGTATGCGTGACACCATCTTCACCAACGTTGTTCACAACACCGAGAACAA
>JAZNTT010000088.1:0-3706 GCA_045591885.1 Eubacteriales bacterium
AGACGGAGATAGATCTCGGGGATCACCGTTTTCTCTACCTGTGTCTGAACGATCATCGGCTCTACGATATACGGCATGGTCTTCATCAGTCCAAGTCCCGACACGTCCGAAAGCGTGAATTTATTTTTTGCCATATCCTGCGCGTATATGAGCAGGTATTTAATGTAGAAAACTCTCGCGGCGGGATGAGAGTCGGTTGGCAGATGCCCGAACTGTCCTTTCGCGAACCACTCGGGATAGCTCGAAATATCTCTCACCGCGCTATCAACGCAGGCAATGGAGAGCCCCATGATCTCCTTATCGATTGCATTTTTAGCAGGAGCTTCAAAGATGTGCATCTTTGCTTCACGCCAAAGGTGAATATCTCCGTTCCACATAGCGGCAAGCGCTAACAGCATACCGCCGGCATTCACCGCGTAAAACCCGGAGCGTGAGCGCAAGAACTCCTTTGAACGAGCAATTACCTTATCTATTTCGCCTCGGCTATATGCGATCTCAGCGGCAAACAACGCCTGTGCTTCGGGATGATCCGCAAGGGATTCTATGACCTTCTCTGCCGAGCCCGGCTCAGTATAAAGATCCGTCATATCGAGGAACGGGGATTTTCGCGGCATTCTGACAGACTGACCGCCATCTTCCGTTTTTTCTACCTTTATATAATTTTCAGCCATTTGGTGATCCTCCTTCTCCTGTATTGTCGTTTTTCTCGGAGCACGTTTTGCATACTCCGTCCGGATCGGTGCAATCAAAGCACCCGTCACATACCCACCGATAGCAACGGCGACACTGATTGAAGCTGAGCGCTATAAGCTGTGTGGAATTTGCTTTTGCTCGGTTGAATGCTCGTTGGCTCAGCTTATTTGCTTTGCCGATCTTGCATCTTGCGAGGGTTCTCGCTCCCCGACAGAACAGCGGTATTTTCTCGCCGTAGATCTTCTTGCCGCATATCTCGCAGGCAACCAAAAACCGCAAAGCTTCCGCATCGGCTTTTACCTGTTTATAAAGCTCTTTCATATTGCACCTCCGTTTCTGAAAAATTGTTAGTAAAATATTTTCTTTCGTCTTGAATTATTCAAGGTTTTGTGATATAATTATTGCAAGCAAGTCTAACCTTACATCTTACATTTTACTGATTTTTTCAGATTTGTATATCCCACGATGGTGGGGTTTTTCGCAAATCCCCTCCAAAAACGTGGGTTTTTTAGTAGAAAACGTGGGGGTTGCTCCGAAAACAGACCGATTTTTCAGCTTCGGGAGGATGCCGATTATGAATCATTCGATTTTGATAGAAAACCAAAAAAGAAGGAGAGACGTTCCGCTGTGGATGCTCGTCTGCTTTGCTATGTTTACCTTTTGGCAGATGGGATTTATCTATTATTTCCTTGAGCCGTCCGCGGCTCTTGACGGAAAGATCCCGATCGACATTAACGTAGATTACGGCACTCTGATAACGGCGGCGTGTTACGTGCTTGGTATCCTTACGATGATCTTTTTACCGAGGATTATCGTGTGGGCGCAGAGAGTAGCAACGGGCGTTGCGCTTCTTTCGGCACTCGGTTTCTTTCTTCCTCTGCCGGATGATATTTTGCGCCTGAACGTCTACTTACAGATATTCTGCTGCTGTTTGATGATCAGCTTTGAGACCTTCCTTATCGTCAACTGCTTTACCGAAAAAAGCAGTATCAAGTATCTGACCTTTGGCTACGGCATATCGGTGTTTCTGATTGCTTTTGTTCAGAACGAGATCGTGTCCATCCCGTTCTCCACCTTCCGCTACGCTATGGTTGCCGCTCTCGTACTTTTGTTTATCTTCTTCCTCCGTAGCCCTGCGGGCAAGGAGCACCTGCCGCGATTCGTAAAAAAGAACGACGGTCTTATCCCGCCGAAAAAGATGATGTGGGGTACGTATCTTCTTATGTTCATTATTGCCCTGATGGGCGTTGCAGGCCCCGCGATCGCAGGCAAGGTAGAGCACGGCGTTTCCATTATGTATCTGGTCTTGGCTCTTTCCTGCTTTACGATGTATTTGCTCCACAAAAAAGCGAACGTTCATCCCTTCCGACTGATGCCCGTATTCGTTGGACTTGGCGGACTCGGCTTTCTCTTGATGCTCATTGCCACATACGTTCCCGCGCTCGCCTACGTTGCCTGTGGACTTATTGGATTCGGTATGGCGGCTTGTATGCTCGCTCCGTTACACGGCGTACCGATCATGAAATCCTATCCGTCGAAGTACATACCTTGCGCCATCATCGGACTTGCGCTCTCTGCGGTTCTCGTTCACGCCGTCATTGCCGAGATCTTCCTCGGCGCGCCTATTGCGCTGTACGTCTTTTATGCGGTGATTATGGGTGTGCTGATATTCGTATATACTCAGGTCGAGCCGTTCCTTCTCTTTGCGCTACGCCGCAGAATTCCCGACGGTGAGACGGTTCCCGCTACCGAGGAAACCGTTGATAGTGAAGAAGCGCTCGCTAAGCCCGAAGAAACGAACGATCCTCTCTCGGTTCTTGCAAAGAGAGAGCGAGAGGTTGCAGAGCTTATCTGTCTTGGATACTCCAACCGAGATATTGCCAAGATGCTCTTTATCTCCGAGCACACGGTCAAGGATTACACGAAGAAGATCTATCCCAAGCTCGACGTGCACAGCCGTATGGAGCTTGCCGCGCTCGTCAACAGATATCAGACCAAATAAGATACCCTATTTTCTCAATTGAAAGGAGCGATCTGCCTATGATCCTTGCCGACAGACTGAACCGAATTATTGAAGAACAAAATCTTACGAAAAAAGAATTTGCCGAGAAGGTGGGTATCACGGAGCAATACGTGTATCTGCTTACGGGCAACTCAAAAAAACGTCCCGATAAAATCGCACCCGCGCTTGCAAAGCTCATAGCCTTGGAATTTGGTTATGATGCCGAATGGATCTTGCACGGAAACCAAGGGACGGTATAAATACAAAAACAGGGCTATCTCAAGCGAGGTAGCCCTATTCCGTTTAAAGCTATTCAATTAATGTTTCTATCGCAATCTGCATACCAAGCTTGAAGGCATACTCGAAGATGGCTGCCTCAGCCAAACTCATATACTCGCTCCAGCAATCGTGGAACTTTACAAATGTTTCTTTTTGCTCGTCCGTAAAGCTCTTTTCGAGTTCCTCGTGATGCCTTGACATATAGGCGAGAAGTTCTTTCATTTCCTTTGAGTTGGTTCGGCTATCCTCTTGCGGTATGATGTTTCCGTGCCATAATTCATTGATAACCGATCTCATACGAATACCACCTCCCGCAAAACGATTTCTTCCACGCGGTTGCGGATGTTGTTCATACGGCGCACCCATTCCATTTGGTCATCCACTTTGAGTGCTTCGCTCACACCTTCTTGTTCTGCCATAGTGGAAACAAGGTGTTCCATACGCTCGTTGCAGGCTTGGTCGATCTCGGATAGATGCTTTGATAAAGCACCTTCCGTAACATAATTGGTGTAGAGAATTTTTCGGTATTCTTCCAGATAGTCGAGGCGCATACGTCCGTATTTTCCGATTTCATAATCCCCATCATTCGGTAATGCAAGATTGGGAATAAGATAGTCGCCATCTTGACGATATGTACCGCCCATTTCTTCAAATAATGATTTCATAAAAAAAGCAGCTCCTTTCTGTGTTGAATTTGTTGCGGTTATAAGACTTTTTCTGCTCCTTTCCTAT
>JAZNTT010000089.1:0-35659 GCA_045591885.1 Eubacteriales bacterium
TACAACATAATAACCATTATGTGATACTCCAACCGCTGCTCTGTGTAGCGGTTTTTGTTTTTTATATGATCAGTCGCATATTTTCCAAGCGGCGCTAAGTCGGAGGCCAAGCGGTCTTAGGAAGACAATTAAACTCACCAACTCCTTGGCTCACAGAACGACATGGCTACGATCCGACTTTACAACATAATAACCATTATGTGATACTCCAACCGCTGCTCTGTGTAGCGGTTTTTGTTTTTTATATGATCAGTCGCATATTTTCCAAGCGGCGCTGATGTTCTGCACCGGTAGTGATAATATAAATCCGCGTGGTGTTAATGTTTGAGTGACCAAGGATATCCGCCAGCTTTGCAATATCTTTTTCAATACCGTAGAAGGTCCTCGCGAATAGGTGCCGCAGATTATGAGGGAACACCTTTTGCGGAGATACACCTGCCTGTTCACACAAGTCTTTCATTTGACGCCATATATTACTGCGATCAAGCGGCTTACCGCTTTTGGTTACAAAGAGAAGCCCCGAAATAATTCCCTGTTCCATTGCATATCTCAACAACTTCTTTTGCAGAGACTTTACAATGAATATTTTTCTCGTCTTACCTTTACAGGAAACAACTGCTTCTCCCCGCCGTGCCGCTTCTACCGTAATCCATTCCAATTCACTAACACGAATGCCTGTCCCGCATATCGTTTGAACCACAAGGGATAGGCGTTCGTTTTTCTTTTGCTCGGCAGTTTTGACCAGAGCCGTATATTCTGCCTTTGTCAACTCCTTATCCTCGGAACAATACACCTCTTTCTGCACCTTAAACTGCTTCACGCAAAGATCGTGCCATCCCGCAAAACGAAAAAAGGCATTGAGTGCCGCCAGCATCGAATTTGCGCTTCTGATGGCATAATTTTGTTCCAGCGCCGACTTGTAATCCAACACTGCGGTCTTAGACAATATTTGCTCGCCTACATACTCAATAAAGCACCGAATATCGTGCATATACTTCTGGATTGTTGCCTGGGATTTTTCATTCTCTACCAAATAGGTTTTAAATGAGTTTATCATTTGATTGGTAACGTTTCTTTTTTTCATATCAAAACCTCCGTTTCTGTTCTGCTATTTTACTATTATTTTGTGTCAAATCGTTTTCTTTAAACACCTGAGACAAAAAACGAAGCTTGGGCTTATTATTTTTTTGAATTATTTGATATTTTGATTCACATGCCTGCGGTTTCACGGCAAATTCATACTTTAATTATAACACGGCTTCCCCCGCAATCTTGCATGCAAATAAAAAACGCTGTAATTATATGTACATAAGTGAACCGTTTCGTTCATCCATCCTTTTATATTAATTATTTATTTTTCAACGTAAAACAGTCACCGACCAATATGTTGGTCGGTGGCTGTCTTTGTACTCGTCAATCGGCTTATTTCATGGGTTATCCAAAACATCTTTATGAGAATCAGCTCTCGGCGGTCTTTTTTGTCTGTTGTAAAACGGCAAGGTGCGAGATCGTGTAAATTCTCCGCCGCAAAATAAAAAACCCGCCGAAGCGGGAAGCTTTTACATGTTGCTCTCAACGTAAGCGACTACGTCGTTTACCGTTACAATATCCTCAATGTCCTCGTCCGGAACCGAAATACCGAAGCTCTCCTCCATTGCCATAAGCATCTCTACAACGTCGAGCGAATCCGCACCGAGATCCTCCATTACCTTGCAGGAGCCATCTATCATATCGACGTCTATCTGAAGCTGATTTGCGATGATTTCTACTACTGTGTCAAACATATAAACTACCTTTCAATTTATGTCAGTCAAACTTTCCTTGAAGATTATACCACAATATTTTAAAAAATCAATACCATTCCCCGTTTTTCGGCAATTAGCGAAAGACTGCTAAAAATATAGTACAAAAAACCATAATAAACAACAAAAAATGTATTCCAAAAGCTCAAAATTGATACAAACACTCTTGTTTTTAACAGTAAAATGTTGTAGAATATTGTTAAAGTAACTGATTGGAGAATGAATATGAGTTCTGCTGACAGAGCATTTATAAATACCTGCCGCGACATTCTTGAAAGAGGAACGCTCGTGACCGATGAAAGAGTACGCCCGAAATGGGACGACGGCACCCCCGCATATACGAAAAAGCTTTTCGGCGTTGTAAACCGTTACGATCTGAGCGAGGAATTCCCACTCATCACGCTCCGCCCGATATCGCTCCGCTCGGCGGTCGATGAAATACTCTGGATATGGCAGAAGAAGTCGAACAATATAAACGATCTCGGCTCGCATATCTGGGATGCATGGGCAGATGAAAACGGTTCTATCGGTAAGGCGTACGGCTACCAGATGGGCGTTAAGCATAAATATAAAGAGGGCGAATTCGATATGGTCGACCGCGTCCTCTACGACCTGAAGAACAACCCTTGCTCGCGCAGAATAATGACGAACCTTTATAACTTCGCAGACCTCCATGAAATGGCGCTCTATCCATGCGCGTACAGTATGACCTTCAACGTGACGAACGGCGTCCTTAACGCGATCCTCAACCAACGCTCGCAGGATATGCTCGCGGCAAACGCATGGAACGTCGCACAATACGCGGCTCTCGTCATGATGTTCGCTCAAGTAAGCGGTCTGCGCGCGGGCGAGCTTGTCCACGTTATCGCAGATGCACACATATATGATAGACACATTCCGATCGTCGAGGAGCTTCTTTCGCGAACTCCCTACGATGCGCCAAAGGTAACGCTTGATCCCGCGGTTGACAATTTCTACGATTTCACCCCCGATAGCTTCAAGGTCGAAAATTATCAGCACGGCGAAAAGATCGGTCGATTCCCCGTTGCGGTGTGAGGAAAACATGAGCGAAACGATCTACACAATACCGGTAAACGAGGCATTTGAAGCCTGCGCCGAGGATCACAGCCTCGGTTGCCCCTTTTGCCGTCTTTACAATATACTCGAGCAGAATGAGATCGACCTCATTCTCGGCGCATCAATGATGGAGCCTGACACGAGAGCAAAAACGAACGAGCAGGGCTTCTGCCCGACGCATTTTGACCGACTCCTTGAAGCAAAAAAACGTCTGCCGCTCGGACTGATGCTTGAATCACACCTCGATCAGCTCAGATCGGAGATCGACGATAACGCGCTTCTTGCCCTCGTCGGACGGGTTGGAAACGTGGCGCCCAAGCGCCTCGGCAAGCTCGATGATTCCTGCTACATCTGCTCGCGCATCGATCATAACTTCACAAGAATGCTCTCAAACGCCGCGCTTCTTTGGACAGAGGACGAGGCGTTCCGCGCAAAGGTACAGAAGCAGCCGTATATTTGCCTGCCGCATTTCAGGATGTGGCTCGAAACGGCGAAGGACGAAATGAAAAAGGGCTACACCGATTTCTACAAGGCGGTTTCAAAGCCCGTATACGATTATTTCGACACCCTCCGTGCCGACGTCTCGTGGTTCTGCAAAAAATTCGATTACCGATATGAAAAGGAAGATTGGGGCAACTCCAAGGATTCCGTTGAACGCGCAAGGAAATTTCTCTGCGCCGATCTGCACAAGAACGTAAAGTAAATTTCTGTAATAAAAAGATAATAGCATTTATTCTCGTGCCGACCTCGGTATTCACGCTCCGCGCTTGATACGGTAATTATCAGTAATATTAAGTCAAAAAGCACCCAAAAGGGTGCTTTTTTCTTGACATACAGCATGAAAAGTATTATAATAACTGTGTATGCACATCTAACACAAAACGAGGACTCAAAATGAAAAAACCGATAATCGGCTTCATCTCTCTCGGATGCCCGAAGAACCAAATAGATACCGAGGTAATGCTTCGTGAGCTGGTCGACGCGGGCTATGAAATAACCCCCGAGGACATTGAGGCAGATATAATAATCGTAAACACCTGCGGCTTCATCGAAAGCGCAAAGCAGGAAGCTATCGACAATATTCTCGACGTCGCGTGGCTGAAGCAAAACCGCAAGCTCAAGGGCATAATCTGTTGCGGCTGCCTCGCCGAGCGCTACCGCGAGCAGATCTTTGAGGAACTGCCCGAGGTCGACGCAGTAGTCGGAACGGGAAGCATTCACAACATCGTAAAGGCAGTCGAAGCGGTAAGCAAGGGCGAAAAATATCTCTCCTGCGAGCCGAACGAGGAGCTTGTTCTCGGCGGCGAACGCGTCGTCACGACCCCCGACTATACCGCTTACATAAAGATCGCGGAGGGCTGTGATAACCGTTGCTCCTACTGTGCTATCCCGAGCATCCGCGGCGCATTCAGAAGCCGTAAGATCGAGGATATAGTCGAGGAAGCAAAGTCGCTTGAGGAGCTTGGCGTAAAGGAGCTCGTCATCGTCGCGCAGGATACCTCGCGCTACGGTCTTGACATCTACGGCGAATATTCCCTTGCGCGTCTCATTCAGGATCTGACGAAAAACACTGCGATCCCGTGGTTCCGTCTGCTCTACTGTTACCCCGATAAGATAACGGACGAGCTGGTAAAGGAAATAGCAAATAACGACAGAGTCGTAAAATATATCGACCTGCCGATACAGCACATCTCCGATAATATGCTGAAGGCAATGAACCGCCACGGCGACGGAAAGTGCGTCCGCGACACGGTCAAGCGCCTGCGCGAGCAGGTCCCCGGCATCGTCATCAGAACGACGGCGATAGTCGGCTTCCCGGGCGAGACCGAGGAGGACTTCACGGAGCTTTGCGAGTACATAAAGGAAGCAAAGTTCGACCGCTTCGGCGCGTTCCCCTACTCGCGTGAGGAGGATACTCCGGCATTCGACCTGCCCGACCAGATCGACGAGCAGGTAAAGCAGGACCGCTACGACGAGATAATGGCGCTCCAGCTCGATATACACGAGGAGCTGAATCAAAAGAAGATCGGAACTACCGTAAAGGTGCTCTGCGAGGGCTTCGACCCCGTTGCCGAGACCTTCTTCGGACGCAGTGAGGCAGATGCCCCCGATATAGACGGTAAGGTCTACTTCTCGTCAAAAAGAAAGCCCAAAGAGGGCGAATTTGTGACAGTCAAAATAACCGACGCAATAGACTACGATCTCTATGGCGAAACGATATGAAAGAGGTATTAAAAATGAATCTACCGAATAAGCTTACAATTCTCCGCATTATCCTTGTCCCCTTCTGCATGTTCTTCATCGCGTTCAACTTCTGTCAGGATAATGAGATGCTTCACCTGATATTTGCCATCGTGGGTCTCGTGCTCTTTTCGGTAACCTCGCTTACCGATATGCTCGACGGCAAGATCGCAAGAAAGTATAACCTCGTCACCGACTTCGGAAAGTTCCTCGACCCCGTCGCCGATAAGCTTCTTATAATCGGCTCGTACCTGGCACTTCTCGTCAAGCACGCTGACAATAAGTTCTACCTGACCTTCATGTTCTGGTGCCTGTTCATCATCCTCTTCCGCGAGCTTGCAGTCACCTCACTCCGCATGATCGTATCGTCGAAGGTCGTTATCGCGGCTGACATCATGGGTAAGATCAAGACCGTATCGCAGATGGTAGCAGTTATCGTCGCTATCGTCGAGCCGGTATTCTGCAACTACGTTTTCAATACCAATAACATCGCGACCTACGTCGTAGTCGGCATATCCGCATTCGCAACCCTCGTTTCGGGTCTTAACTACTTCAAGGCATACTGGCCCTACATCAATCCGAGCAAATGATAGACCTTCTTACAGTTGAAAAGCAGTTTATCGAGAGCCACATAAAGGAGGGCGGAACCGTCGTCGATTTCACGATGGGCAACGGTCACGATACCCTTTGGCTTTCAAATAAGGTCGGTGAAAACGGCAAGGTCTACGCCTTCGATATTCAGAAGGCGGCGCTTGAAAGCTCTGAAAAGCTGCTCTCCGAGAGCGGCTGTCCGAAGAACTATACCTTGATACTCGATTCGCACGCAAACGTCGAGAATTACGTCAAGGAGCCGATATGCGCGGGAATGTTCAACCTCGGATACCTGCCCGGCTCGGATAAGTCGGTAACGACGCTCCGTGAGTCGACGATGAAGGCGGTAGAAGCTGCGTTGCGTCTGCTTGACAGCGACGGCGGACTTCTTATCGCAGTCTACCCGGGACACGAGGAGGGAACGCTCGAGGGCAATATGCTCACCGAGTATTTTTCCACCCTCAATAGACGCAAGATCTGCGTCTCGCAGCTCCGTATAGTCAATTCCCCGACGTCGCCCTTTTTCTTCCTCGTTGAAAAAAGATAAATTTTATAATTCCATTATCGCGTGGCGCTTAAAAATTGCGCCACCCCTTGTAGGGGGGCGACAATCTCGGGAACCCCTACCTCGACGCCCCGTATCAACGACAGGAATATTATTTAACTTATGTAAATGCGCCACTTTGCTGTAGGGCGGGGGCTTGCTCCCGCCAATACCTTCTCCTGAGGGAGAAGGGGGACCGCAGGCGGAACGCCTGTGGTGGATGAGGAGTAAGTTCGCTTTTTAGACACCTCATCCGAGATTTACCTCTTACCTTCATCCCGCCGGAGAAGGTATTTTATATATTCATAAAATTTCTAAATTCATTTTTCGGAAAAAACAATGACTAAAACCACAAAAATATCCGTCATCGGCGCAGGTCACGCAGGCATTGAGGCGGCGCTTGCCTCAGCCAGAATGGGCATCGACACGGTTCTATTTACAATGAACCTCGATGCCATCGGCAATATGCCATGCAACCCGTCAATAGGCGGTACAGGCAAAGGCCACCTCGTATTTGAAATAGACGCGCTCGGCGGTGAAATGGGCAGAAGTGCCGATAAGGTCACCCTGCAGAGCCGCACTCTCAACACGGGAAAAGGCCCTGCGGTCCGTTCAAAAAGAATACAGGCAGACCGCCTCAAATACCGTTCGGTAATGAAGAGCGTCATCGAGAACACCGAAAACCTGCGTCTCGTTCAGGCAGAGATCGTAAAGATCACAGTCGAGGACGGCAGAATAACGGGTGTCGTCACCGCGCTCGGCACAGAATGGAAATGTGAACGCGTAATAATCGCAAGCGGAACCTACCTCGACAGCCGTATCGTCGTTGGCGAAAACGCGTTTTCGTCGGGTCCTGACGGAATGCTTCCGTCAAAGGGGCTTTCCGATAATCTCCGCGCCCTCGGAATCACGCTCCGCCGCTTCAAAACGGGAACTCCCGCACGCATACACCGCCGTACAATCGACCTCGACATCCTCGAGCGTCAGGACGGCGAAGAATATATAACCCCATACTCGCGCGATACCGACGCCGAAGCGCTTAACGGTATCACGCAGATACCCTGCCACACCGCGTATACTAACGGTGAAACGCACGAAATAATCCGCGCGAATCTGCATCGGTCGCCCCTCTATTCGGGCGTTATCGAGGGCGTAGGACCGCGCTATTGCCCGAGCATTGAGGACAAGGTCGTCCGCTTCTCCGACAAGGAGCGTCATCAGCTCTTTGTCGAGCCGACGGGCGCAGACACCGACGAAATGTACCTGCAGGGCTTCTCTTCCTCGCTCCCCGAGGACGTGCAGGAGGATATGCTCCATTCAATCGTCGGCTTCGAAAACGCACAGGTGATGCGCAACGCATACGCGATCGAGTACGATTGCTGCGACCCGACCGAGCTTTACCCGACGCTTGAATTTAAGACCATAAAGGGTCTTTACGGCGCAGGTCAGTTCAACGGCACGTCGGGCTACGAGGAGGCAGCCGCACAGGGTCTTATCGCAGGTATTAACGCCGCGCTTTCCCTGCAAGGACGCGAGCAAATAATCCTCTCACGCGACAGCTCCTATATCGGTACGCTCATCGACGATCTTGTCACAAAGGGAACGAACGAGCCGTACAGAATCATGACCTCGCGCTCCGAATACCGTCTGCTTCTACGTCAGGATAACGCCGAAGAGCGCCTGATCGAATACGGCAGATACGCAGGCCTCATCTGCGACGAACGCTACGAGGCATACTTAAGCGAGCAGCAAATGATAAAGGACGAGATAAGACGTCTAAGCAAGACCTCGATACCCCCGTCCGATAAATTAAACGAGATACTATCCGAGGCAGGAACGGTGCCGATGACTACCGGCATGCGCCTCAGTGACCTCATTCGCCGTCCGCAGGTGAGCTACGAAATGCTCGCCGAGTTCGACGTAACGCGCCCGACCCTCCCCTACCGTGTTAGATACGAGGCAGAGGTGCAGATAAAGTACGAGGGCTACATCGAGCGCCAAAAGAACGAGGCAAAGAAGCTTGAAAAGCTGTCGGAAAAGAAGCTTTCGCCAGACATCGACTATTCGAAGATCGACGGACTTCGACTTGAAGCGCGCCAGAAGCTGAATAAAATAAAGCCGTCAGACATCGGTCAGGCGTCGCGCATCAGCGGTGTCAGCCCTGCCGATATTTCGGTTCTCCTTATATGGCTTAAGGCGAAGGAGTAATGACACTTATATCCCACATAAACTTTGTCACTAAATACCTTCTCCAGCGGGATGAAGGTAAGAGGTAAACCTCGGATGAGGTGTCATCTCCCACGATCGAATTTTTGTATTGATAAAACGAACCTACTCCTCATCCGTCATTTGCTTACGCAAATGCCACCTTCTCCCTCAGGAGAAGGTCAAACACCGCCCCGATTCATCAATACTCTCTATTCAAGAGGTCAAAATGTATTCAGAAAAAATAAAGGCCGCACTAAAGGACAACGGTGTGTCCGTCAATAATCCGCAAGCGAAGCTCCTGTCCGATTACCTGACCGAGCTTCTCGAAACTAATAAAACGACCAACCTCACCGCCATAAAGGACCCCGACGAGGCGATCGTCAAGCACATTGCCGACTGTGCCGTCTGCGTAAAGGACATACCGCAGGGAGCAGACCTGCTCGACGTCGGAAGCGGCGCAGGACTTCCTGCCTTCCCGTTTGCGATTCTACGCCCCGACATATCGGTCACCGCCCTCGACAGCACGGGCAAGAAAATTGAATTTATAAAGTCGACTGCCGAAAAGCTCGGTATAGGTAATCTCAAAACGATCTCGGCACGCGCCGAAACGCTTGCTAACAACCGCAGCTACCGTCAGCGCTACACGGTAGTCAGCGCACGCGCAGTCGCGCGTCTGAACGTACTTTCCGAGCTTTGTTTACCGTTTTTGAAGGTCGGAGGCGTGTTCCTATCAATGAAGAGCCGTCTTGCCGACGAGGAGCTACAAGAAGCACTCTCGGGCATCGGCACGCTCGGCGGCAAGCCGCGCGAGGTCAAGAAATTTACCCTCGTCGGAGGCGAAAACGAGGAACGATGCCTCATCATAATCGACAAGCGCCGCGACACCCCTCCGCAGTTCCCACGTGCTTACGCAAGAATCTCGTCAAAACCGTTATAACAAAACCGCCGAACTCTCGGCGGTTTTTTAGTTTACATATTAAACGTATTATGATATAATATTATAAACTCAATTTCTTTTACAGTTTTTCCGTTTTTTGTCGACTGTATTTATGAAGGGCCTTTCAGACTATCGAAAAAGGAGGTACGGTATGGAACTTCAAAGCAAGCAGACACCGATCATGAGCGACGAAAAGATCGTCGAGCTTTATTTTGAGCGCGACGAGCAAGCGATCAAGGAAACCGACGCTAAATACAAGCGGTTTTTGCTTTCGGTCGCGCACAATATCGTTCACGACACCGCCGATGAGGAAGAATGTCTGAACGATACATACGTCGGCGCGTGGAACTCAATTCCGCCTGCCCGTCCGTCTTTCCTGCAGGCGTTTCTTGCCACCATCATGCGTCGGTCGGCAATAGACTGCTACAAGGCGAGAAAAAGGCAAAAGCGTGTCGCGTCGGAAATGACTGTGTCGTTATCCGAGCTTGAGGATTTCATATCGGAGGACGATATGTACTCCGAGGCAGACGCAAGGGAGCTTGGACGTGTCATAAGCGACTTCGTACGCTCGCTGTCGGAAAGACGAATGTATATCTTTATGAGCAGATATTACGTAGCGCGCCCGATAAAGGAGATCGCAAAAGCACTTTCCTGCAGCGAATCGACGGTCAACAAGGAGATCGCGGCTATCAAGCGCGAGCTGAGTGAAAAGCTTGAAAAGGAGGGCTACACTATATGAAAGAAAATGAGTTTTTAGACGGCGTAAGTAATATAGATCCCGACATAGTTGAACGCTTTATTTCGATGGATAATCGGCTCAAAAATCAAGCAAGCAAAAGAAGCATTTGGGTCCGCGTCGGTGCACTTGCCGCGTGCTTTGCTCTGATCGCAAGCGTGGTACTGTCTGTTATCTCAAATATTGTTCCAACCTGGAACACGGCACATTACTCGGCATCGGATATTGCAAAGCTGTTTTCGCCCAGTTATGATGGAGAAACAAACGCTTATACAACGCAATACGTACCCGACGAAAAGTATTTGTATATTAACGAAATACCCGATAGCAAGTATTTGCCGATATACAAATACGCCATACAAACCAAAAAGGTTAACGAAAAGGAATATAAAGAGTTCTCCGGGAGTGTTCTTCCGAAATTGATTAACGCCCTCGGCGGAGTTGCTCCCGAATATAAAAGAAAAGACGTTAATGACGGAGATGAAATATATTCTTTTGGAAATATTGGAAAATACCATTTCAGTATCGAGCAAAATGAAACAACCAGCAATGTAAATTTTTGGGATGATAATTCGAACGACGGTGATAGCACGGTCATTTTAGACGGAGAGACCGTGCAAATAGACCAGCGGATGAGTGACGAGGAAATACTTGAATCCCTCGAATCGGTAAAAAACAAGCTGTTTGACATTTTGGGTGTGTCTTTTAAGAACGCAAAAGTTGTGCGAAGCTTTTATAAAGGGAGAGAAACCGGCGCAGATAGAATACGTATATACTTTTATAACGAAAACGCACATCCGCTGAACAAGCATCAAGATTATCCGGTTTCCGATTATATTTATTTATTGTTTGATGCTCCCGAAGCCAATTCCGATGATCCTGAAAGCAGTCATGTCTTTACAGACGTAAATATTTACTATACCAAATACAGAAACGACATTTCAAAAGAATACGATCACATCGCAAACGCCAAGCGTATTTCTCTCAAAAAAGCAGAGGAGCTTTTATATAAGGGCTACGTATTCGGCGGTCACACCTGCCCTATTTGTATGAAAGCACAAGACAAGATAAGCTTTGATGACTATGATTTCGTCGATATAGAATACGTTTACGACCGGTTTCCTGATACGTCAACAGACGTAATACCGTTTTATGCTTTTTACAAAAAAATTGAAACAAATAGATACGGAATAATCGTCTACGCAAAAACCTACGTCCCTGCAATACAGGTCAGCGGTTACGAAGAATATTTTGAAAGTCAAGCGGCGAATCACAGATAAAGTTAAACAGCTCCACCCAATCGGGTGGAGCTGTATTTTTATACTAAAAATGCACTGTAACCGGCGTTTAAGATGCCGTTTTGTGCCGTTTTTGCGCCGTTTTCGGTATCAAAAAGTCCGAAAACTGCCGAGCCGGAGCCGGACATGAGTGTGCCGAGAGCGCTGTTTTCGATGAAGCATTTTTTGACTTCCCGACAGCTCGGGAGTGTGTCCTCGAATCTGTTATAGAGGTGCTTGCCGATCATGGCGAGGTCGCCGTTTTCCATCGCCGTACGGAGGGCTTCGATGTCGCCGCGTGCCGACGGTGGCGTATTATCTATCACTCGGTACGCCTCGGGGGTCGAGACCTTACCGACACCGCCGCTGATAACTATATGGCACTCGGGCAATGACGGGAACGGGCTGAGTATCTCACCGATTCCCTCGGCGAGCATCGTTCCGCCTACGACGCAGAACGGCACGTCGGCACCTATCCTCGCGCCGATCTTGCAAAGCTCGTCGGTCGTGAAAACGCCGTCGTACAGCCCATTAAGCGCGCGGAGAACTGCCGCCGCGTCCGAGCTTCCGCCGCCGAGTCCCGCCTCTCTGGGCAGGTGCTTTTCAAGCTCAATAAAGCATCCGTCCCTTGTGCCGAGTGCGTTAAAAAACGCATTTGCGGCTTTGAGGCAGAGGTTATCCTCGCCGACGGTCAAGGTCGGGTCGGTGCTCGTCATACTTCTGCTCTCCGACTTGCTCACCGTTACCGTATCGTAAAAGCTATCGCTTCTAACCTCGGTCATAACGCTCAGAATATTATGATATCCGTCCTCGCGCTTCCCCAGCACGTCGAGGTACAAATTTATCTTCGCATACGCCTTTTCAGTTATCATTTACATCACCTTACTAAGAAGTCCCGTAAGATACACGAATATCGGCACGAACATAAGTGCAGGCAGATAATCCGCGACCTTTATCTTCGTTATTTTCATCAGGTTAAGACCGATAAGCGCGACCATAAGGGATCCTACGCAGGTCAGCTCCGCTATCAGCTCGACGGTCATTATCGGGCTTATGTATTCAGCAAGGAGTGCAAGACCGCCTTGAAACACAAACACGAACACCGCGGAGAGCAGTACGCCTATTCCGAGCGTTGACGCGAGCACCATTGAGGAAACGAGGTCGAGTATCGACTTCGTATAGAGCATCGTATTATCTCCAAATCCTGCATTGAGCGATCCGACTATCGTCATAGCACCGACACAGAATATGAGACACCCGTTAACAGCGCCCTCGGCGAGCGAAACCTCGCTTTTACCGTTTTTGCGGAATTTCTTCTCGATATTATCCCCAAGTCTGTGGATACCGTCGTCGATCCTCAGAGCCGAGCCTATCGCCGCGCCGAACGCGATAGACAGTATGAGTACAAGCGGATTTTTGCCTCCGAGCATTCCGCTGACGCCGATATAGACGGTACACATTCCGAGACCGATCATAACAGTATCGGTCACTCTTTTCGGAAGCCCCTTTTTGAGCATCCAGCCGATAGTGCTTCCTATAATTACTGTCAGGGTATTGAAAAGTACGCCCTGCATAATATCATCTCTTTTCTATACCAAATGCGCGGTAATAGCGGTAGAGGACGTTCTCTGCCGTTTTTTTATTTTGCTCCGACATTGTCGGGATCAACTTATTTATCATCTCGGCTCTTCTCTCATTGAAAACGGCGTTTTCAAGTCCGTCAACGAGGAGAAGAAGCGGCAAAAGCTCGCTGTCCGAGGTTAATGGCGATAACAGGCTCATACACCTTTCTGCCTCATACTTAAAGCCGTACCGCTTATGTGTTGCCCATACTGTCAGCTCGGAAAGACTTATCTCCGTCTCGCCGCGGCGGAAATAAATCACGTTCCCGTCGCATCGGCAATTTCCCGCAAGGGAGAGCGTGAGCGGCTTTTCGGCGTTTACACAGGTGAAGAGGTAAGAATCGCCGTTTTCTTTTGGTATTATTCTGCTTCCGTTCAGAGCCTTGATCGCACCTGAGCTATCGTGCATCGCGCGGAAGCATGGCTTATCCGAAAGCAAAAGGACGTTACGCGAGCGGATCAGTCCGTTCGGCTCGCTTCCGTAAAGAACGATACCTCTTTCGTCATATTCAAAATCGCGGCAATCGAGCTTTATCGACAAAATGCCGCGGGCAAATCCGAAAATCAGCTCGTTTTCAAGGAAGATCGAGTAGAGGTCGCCAAAGTCAAAAGCCTTATAATTCATTTACTCGTAAAACGCGTTATGAAGCTCGTTCACAAGTGAGGCGAGCTTATTTATGTACTTATTAACCGTATCGTTACTCGTCATATCCGACATAAAGACCAGGACGTACGGGTGACCTCCGTCGATGACCGCCATATCGTGATACGCGCCGTCGTCCCAGCCGCTTCCGTGTATAACGTCACTTCCCACGATACCCGGAGTTATCATCACGTTATGAACGCCCTTCATCATAGCATCCTTCATCATATCGGCATAGTGCGCATCGCTCTCGCAGAAGGCGTACGCCTGCTTTATAACGAGCGCGAGGTCTGCCGCAGTTGCCTGAGTCGGATCGGTTTTCATTGTAGTTGTTCCGATGTTTGCAAGCAAGTTTTTGCGGAGCGCGGTACCGTATACCTTCGTCAGCTCCTTTTCCGCAACCGCATCACCGTATTTGAGGTAGGCTTCAAAAAGCTCCTTGTAGGTAAACTCCGTACCGTATTCGCTGTCCTTGATTATTCCCGAACCGCTTACCGCTTTGCTCTCGGTATAGGTAAATATTTTTGAAAGATCGTACTTGAATTTATAGGTCGGGAATCCGTCGGAAGTACCGTTAAGCGCCTCATATTCAGCAAGCTTCTTTTCGTAATCCGCCATTTCATTGGACGCCGCGATCAGCACCGACAGCGCAAACGGTGTACGCAGACATCCCGCCGACGGGTATTTTGCGTTTTCGTTTATTTTCAGAGTATAGCCCCTGCCGAGATCCTCGTAATAGAGCGATATTTTCGCATCCTTGACCGCGGGATTTTCGAGAAGCGTATATATTTGCTTCAAAATCTCGTACTGCTTATTTACATTCGTTCCGTAGGTCCTTGTGATCTCTGATATCTGATTATTCAGAACCGTTATTTCGCTTTCCTTTGCTTTAAGCTCTGCCTTCAGCTCACTAAGCTGTGCGTTCAGCTTTTTGTACATCTGATCGGAATTGCCTATCGAGTTTTTCAACTCAGTAAGCTCGGTTTCGGTCTGCCATATCTTATTCTCAAGCTCGCTTTTACTTCTCTCGGCAAGCTCGATACGGTTATTTATATCGGAAAGCTTCGCATTAAGCTCGTTTTTCTTTTTTTCGAGGTCGGATAATTCGATCTCCTTGTTCGTTCGATAACGCGAATACTCATCTTCTGTTTTTGAGAGCATTCCCATAAGCGCCGTCGCGAGTATCGCCGTTGCCAAAAAGAGCGCCGCCATCGCCGCACTAAGTGAATATGCCGCTTTTTCGTGTACCGTAAAATTTTTCATTGCTTCCTCTGAAAAAGAAAATACTGTATTACAAAGTAATACAGTATAATTATAACTTATTTCTGTTCTAAAATCAATAGTTATCTGTCGTTAAAGAAAATTACTTCATCGGGCAGGTAATATCCGAGCGTTCTTGCGATACGCATAACGTATTCATCATCCATCGGATGCGCAAGCTCTTCCTTCAAACGGTCGATACGCTCCTCGTATTCCTCTTTTTGAGCGCGAAGCTCAGCCTCTTGGGCGCGCAGACTGTTATACTCGGTGCGCAGGCGGATAATATTTACCGCACAGAAGCAGATGACAACGAGGATCGTCAGCTTTATGAAGAAATTAAGCCTTGCACTCTTTTTCATTTGAACAGTCCTTTCTTTTGATTTTATGCGAGCGGCATTTTGCCGTGATTTTCTTAGTTGTGTTTTTTATTCCCGACAAAGCGGGTTTTACGAGCTTCCGCTTCAAAAGCGAAAGTGCTTTCGCAATAAGGTCGATTATTCTGTCGGAAAGCTTCATGATAAGCCGTCCGACTGTCTTTTGCCAGATGAAAAATCCGAGCGCGCACGCGCCGTATGCATACCAGCGCGGGATTCCAAAGTACAGCTTATAGGTTGCAAGGATCATTGAGACCGATGCAAAAAGGCAGAAAACAATATCCTCAAAAATCGTTAGAACGAAGTCGAGCCGCCTTTTGCCCGCTCTGCGCGCCGCCTTTCGTCTGATTCGGAAAACGTCATATATCGCGCCGAGCATTATTCCTATAAGAAACGAAAAGACAAGAAAAGGGAGAAAAGCCTCCCTCGAAATCTCAAAAAGTATCATCTCATTCTTCTGCCTCTGCTCTTTTGAGCATCGGAGAAATACAGACCGTTGATTTTTCCCTCGAAGGAGATATTTCCGTGTCCGAGGTCAAGCATGGTAACGTGAAGCCCTTCGCCGTCGACTGCAAGCATTCCGTTTTCGGTTTTTATCAGCGCATGCTCCTCATCAAACGACGTAACGTCAGTTACGCCCGATAATTCGAGCTTCTCTCTGTCGGTCAGTATGAGCTTTTTGTGTTCACTTATGCTTTTTTCGCTACCTGTCATATAGCCGCCCCCTATCAGATATTACTAAAATATATGATGAAAAGGGCGGCATTATGATTACAGTTATGAAATTACTTCATAAAGGGAGGAGGCATCCGCTTTTGCAGTATGCTCCTTTACGTCAAGCACCTTTACCTTGAGCGAACGCTCGCCGAAGGAGATCTCGATAATATCATTCAATTTGACGTCATACGACGCCTTCGCGCTTTTTCCGTTTACCGACACTCTTGCGTTATCGCAGGCATCGTTTGCGACAGTTCGGCGCTTGATAAGACGCGAGACCTTAAGATACTTGTCCAGACGCATAATTACTTAACCTGGTTCTTAAGAGCTGCGCCTGCAGTGAATACGGGACGCTTGGTAGCTGCGATCTTGATAGCTTCGCCTGTGAATACGTTGCGGCCGTCTCTTGCTGCTCTTTCCTTAACTGCAAAGGTACCGAAGCCGATAAGCTGAACCTTGTTGCCGTTAGCAAGCTCGTCTGCTACAGTTTCGAGAACTGCTGCTACTGCTGCCTCTGCATCCTTCTTCTTAAGTCCGGTCTTTGCTGCTACTGCTGCGATAAGTTCTGTCTTGTTCATAATAAACCTCATATTCTCCGTCGGATAAAATTTATTACAGGCATCTACGCCGACGGACGTGAAACGCCTTTTGTGGAATACTGACTATATTTTACCACAGTTTTTCCCATATATCAAGGGGTTTTGGCGATTTTTTTACATCAGTTTGCCATAAGAGGCGCCGGATATACCATGCCTTTATCCATGCTCAGGCGGTACTGTACGCCCTTGCCCTCAAGAGCGAGGTTTATTGCGTCGATAGCGGTGTCGAGAGTTACGCTTCCCTTGATCTGAATTGCCGTCTGCTTTGACAAGCTATCGGAAATGCCGCTCACCGCATCACCGCCGTTTTTCTGCCAGTAGTTCGCGCTCGCTTCAACGAAATCGGGAATCATCGATGCAAATCCGCCCGCACCGTTGTTATTGGCAAATACCGAGCCGAGGTTAAGACATCCGACAACCGAGCCGTTCGTGGCGGAGCAAATGATGCCGCCCGCGCCGCCGTACTCTGCCGTGCATTTTACATTTCCGTAATTGACACAGCCGATAACGTTGCCCCAGCTCTGTCCTACGATACCGCCCGCCGTGTTTTCGGCCGCGGTCACGGCCGCGTAGTTAACGCATCCGATGATATCTCCGCCGCCGCTGCCGGAGATACCGCCGACCTGATAGGCACCGATAACTTCGCCCGAGACGCTGCAGCCGCTAATGACTGCACCTTTCGAGGTCGATGCCGAGATTATACCCGCGAAGGCGCTTTCGTGCGTCGCTTTGACGTATGCGTCAACGAAATGAAGATCGGTTATCGTGGAATAGTCCTGCTTCATACCATAGCAGAAGCCCGCCGAATAACCGCCCAGATTGTCATATTCGGGATTTACGATGCGAAGTCCCGTGATCTTGTAGCCGTTTCCGTAGATATGAGTTTCAAGGTGTACCGGCTTCCAGTTGCTTCCGCTGCCCTCGGGGACGGTCAGGGTTATATCGGAGGTAAGGAAGAGACTGTAATCCTTATTTACGCTGCGCCAGTAATTAAGTCCGTTTTCGTTATATACCGCTATCTTGTCTTTAAGAATGACGTAACCGGGGAGCGCTTCCTTTCCGCTGAATTCGTCACCGACGGTTTCGACGTCGTGAAGAATTATAACGAGGTCTCTGCCGTTACCGCTCAATCCCTCAGCCATTGCCTTCGTCTGCTCTGAATCAAGCGCGCCGTAAATATGGAGCTTCTTTACTCCCTTGCCCATTATCATAGCCATTCCGCCCGTGATCTGCTCTGGGGTATTCACGCTGACGTTGAAGAACGCGATCTCGTCGGAATATGCTTTGGCACAAGGAATACCGCAATATTTGCAGGCAAAACCGTTGTTTTCGTTGGTATGATCCACTTTTGCGATAACTGCCCTCTCCTTCGGAAGCGGCTTTTTGCCGCCTTTGTCCGCAAACGCCTTACCGCACTTTCCGCACTTGTAGTATACGGGGTTGCCCTCCTCCTGACAAGTCGCTTCCTTCCACTCAACGAGTGAAAGCTCGTGGTCGCACTTTGAACTGCCTAAGACACCGTCTTCGCCGCACGAGCAAAGAATTGCTGTCAGGGACAGCGCCAAGAGTAAAAAGGTAATAATCTTTTTCATTTTCTTCCTCCTGAATTTTTATTTATATGAGTTTCACATCATCATATTCATCAGACGGTCATTAAACTCTTTCGCGGTATCATAGCCCATCTTCTTCTGGCGGTTGTTCATCGCCGCGATCTCCAAAATGACCGCGAGGTTTCGTCCGGGACGGACGGGAATGACCGTCGTCGGCACCTTGATGCCCATAATGTCGGTGTATTCCGCTTCAAGACCGAAGCGGTCGTACATCTTGCCCTGAACCCACGGCTCGAGGTTAATAAGCATATCTATTTTCTCGGTATCCTTGACTGCTCCCATACCGAAGATTCGCTTTATGTCGACGATTCCGATTCCGCGAAGCTCGACGTAGTGACGTATCAGCTCGGGGGCTGAGCCGACGAGCGCCTTTGCCGAGACCTTTTTGATCTCGACCGCATCGTCTGCGATAAGGCGGTGTCCGCGTTTGACAAGCTCGATCGCCGTTTCGCTCTTACCTACTCCGCTGTCTCCGAGAATAAGTATACCCTCGCCGTAGACCTCGACGAGAACGCCGTGGCGCGTGATACGCGGTGCGAGACTTACGCAGAGAGATGCGATGAGTGCCGCCATAAATTCCGACGTTTTCTGCTGCGTGCGGAGAATCGGCACTCCGTAGCGGTTTGCCGAAGCGATCATTTCCTCGGGAACGGTAAGACCTGTTGAGAACACCACTGCGACGGGGTTTTTTGAGAAGAAATTATCAAAGACCTCCGTCTTTTTTTCGTCCGGAATGTGGCTTATGTAATCGGATTCGCCAATGCCGATTATCTGAATCCGTCCCGGCTCGAAGTATCCGAAATGACCTGCGAGTGCAAGTCCCGGGCGGTTTACCTCGCTTCTTTCGATAAGTCGGTCACGGTCGACGTTCGGAGTTACCTCCTCAAGCTGAAATTCGTCGATTATCTGTCCGAGGGATACGGAATAAGTAAGTTTGGAGTCCATGATTTGTTCCTTTCAGTGTTTTATTTCACCTGTTCGGGGAGATTTTTCGGATCGTTTACAACATACGCCGAGTAGTTCGAGCCGAACGTAACGTAGCCCGGCTTTGCAGACGGCGGTTTTTTGATGTTCTTTATTCGCGTATAATCGACCGTCACGCGCTGTCCCTGCGGTGCCTTTGAATAGACCGCCGCAACTGTTGCCGCTTCGGTGAAGTCAAGTGCGTCCGGCTCTGCTCCGTCGCAGAGAAGCACGACGTGTGAGCCGGGGTAATCCTTGATGTGGAACCAGATATCGCCCTTTGATGCGACCTTATGCGTGATGTAGTCGTTTTGCGCGTTATTCTTTCCGCAAAGCACCCTCCAGCCGCCGCTTGTACGAAATTCAAGCGGCTTCGGTGCCGTCATTTTTGCCGCCGTGTAATTCTTCATTCGGCTCGCGTAGCCCGATTCGTAAAGCTCGCGGCGAATTTCGTTCAGATCGTTTTCGGTTTCGGCGCGGGTGAGGGAATCAAATACGGTGTCGAGGTATTTTAGCTCCTCGCGTCCTTTATCTATCTGCTCGCGGAGATGCATCTCTGCGGATTTACACTTATTGTGCTTCTTATAGTACCTCTGCGCGTTTTGCGAGGGTGAAAGCCGGCTGTCGAGGTTCAGGGTCACCTGCGGACAGGCTTCGTCGTAATAATCGGTTACCGTTACCTCCGTCATTCCGCGCTTGAGCAGATATATGTTCGCCGTTATCAGGTCGCCGTTGCGCTTATAAAGCTCCTTATCCGCGCAGGACGAAAGCTCGTCCTCCTGGAGCGAAATTCTTTTGGTCAGTCGGCTTTCGGCGTTTGTCAGCAGCTTAAGTATGTCCGATGCGCGCTGCTTTATTCTTTCGTTTCGGCTTCGCTCGGCGAAAAATCCGTCGATAAGCGACGAGAAACTTTCGCTTGTTTCCGACATTGCACCGTTTTCGTACTGAGTTATCGGCATAAATGAATACTCAAGCGGCTTTCCGTCGGGAGTTTTGATGAGCGTGGGGATGAAATCACGTTCCTCTATTCTGCGAACAAGGTCAAAAAACTCGTTACAGAGCTTTTCGTTTGAGCCGTTTGCGCGGAAGGAAAGCTCGCGGCAGATGAGGGGCGACAGACCCAAGTATCTGCCCTGCAGATACTTTGCGTGGGTCATTCCGCTTTCGATAAGCGAATCCGTGAAGCCCTCTGCAGTTTCGTTCAGAGGCGATATTTTGCCCTCCTGCGGGGGCGGAAGCTCGTAGGTTATTCCCGTAATTAACGGACGCTTTACGCCTGCCGACAGGTCGGTCAGATGAAGTGCTGCGACTACCTTTTTACTGCCGTCGCAGAAGACAAGGTTGCTGAATTTGCCCATCAGCTCCGCGTATATATATTTATTGGAAAGATACCCAAGCTCGTCTCGGCTCTCAAAGGTGATCTCGATCACACGCTCGAAGCCAAGCTGCTTTATCTCTACTATTCTCGCTGAGCTCAGATGCTTACGGAGAAGCATGCAGAACATCGGCGGTGTTTTCGGGTTTTCAAATTCGTTCTCGGTGAGAGTGATGCGAGGACTCGTCGTTCCGCAGTCGATAAGCAGACGGCGGTTTTGCGCTCCCTCTCCCGCTTTTTCGCGGTCGAGGCGCAGATTTAATATAAGTGAGTCGCGCGAGGGCTGAAAGAGCTTTTCAACTCTTGCGCCTACGCACAGATTTTCAAGCTCGCATGCTATCGCCGAGGTGAATGCGGCGTCAAATGCCATTTTTTACTCCTGATTGTATGGAAAAATTATAGCGCGGCAAATCTTCGCCGCGTTGTTTGTAGGGGCGAGCATTGCTCGCCCGCAAAAATGTACCACGAACACTGGCGACCAGTAGTCGCCCCTACAAGAAAATTCAGACGTTTCCTTGCATTCTGCCACACATAAACAATGTTACTTCATTCCTGTTTATGTGCGAAAATATTAAGTACGAAGCGGTCGAGGGTGAAGCCGATCTTTTCGGCGAGGCGTATTGACACTTCGTTTTCGTTATCAACCGTATACTCGACCGTCATTCCCGTGTCGAGCAAGTAATATGTGAGCGCGGCGACGTTTGATGCGCCGTAGCCCTTTTTCTTATGCTCCTCTGCCGTTTCAACGCCGATATTGACGACGTTTTCGTCCTCGCGGTATGGGTTTTCCGATGCGATTGAAACGATCGTTCCGTCAAGAACTGTTGCAAATGCAAGGCAACCCGCTTCAAGCGCATCGACGTCAACGTCTATCAGGCTTTCGTATTCGCCCTCGGGCATCAGCACCTCCGACGAATCGAGAATAAGCGATTTATTCACGTCCTCACGGCGTGTCATTTTATAGATACGGTTCTTACCGTAGTTGATTTCGTAGCCGTTTCGTTCACATACTTCATCAATGAGGGAAATCAATCGGTCAATAGTTTCCTCGCTTGATAGGGTCTGTTCCGTCATACCGTCAAGGAAGTCGACCTTATCGGCGAACTCCTCGCTGACGGTTGCGGTAAGAGCTCCGTCCTTAAGCTCGATGCTTATAGGCCATAGAATATCATAGCCGTTTTCGATCTCCGATAAGAGGTTATTTCCTATTACCGTATTCATATCTGTTCAAGCATTTTCCCGATTCCGCGTATAACTGCGTTTTCGGGTTCGGGCGCGATTTCTATCGGTATCAGCATGAGGGGAGCAAGAGCGTTCGGAAGTCCCTTTAAAGCTGCGCTTCCGCCTGTGAGTATTATCTTATCGGGGCGGTTTTCGAGCAGACTTATCATATCGGAAATGCTGTCCGCAAGGTTTTCAAACACATTTTCGCAGGATGCTGACACCTCAGCCTCCGTCACCGTCAGCTTCTTCGGCAGTCCCATTCCGGGACGTATAACGTCACATTCGAGCGTTTTGTCTCCCGTTCCCGAAAGAGATGCAAGCTCGAGCTTCAGGCGTTCCGCCTCGCTCTGTGACGGACGGTAGCGGCGGTTCTTTATAAAGTCGGATATTATTGCGCGGTCAAAGGCGTTGCCCGCAAAGGCGTTGCTCGCCGTTGCGACAAGCTCGCTTCTGTAATAGCAAGCCATATCTGTTACCGAAGCGCCGATATTGATAACGGCGGCATCCGTAACGCCGAGAACTCCGCAGCCCTGAGCCGCCGCATAAACGGGATCGATCACCGACACCGTACCTGCTCCCGCCTTGCCGAGAGCCTTGACGTAAACGCTTTCGGTCTCGTCGTCATGTGCGCCCGAGAAGGATATGAGAAGCGATGCGCCCTTCATTTTAAGACGCTTGATAACGTAGGAAAAATACGCCGTAACGTACTGAGCCTCGGGGGTCATTTCACCCGAAAACGGACGTACAAGTCTGACGCTTCCCGGTACTCTTTCATTTACTTCAAGTGCGCCGTCGCCGCAAGCGACAACGCTTCCGTCCGAAACACTGACGGCAATGACCGCCGCCTCGGAATAGACGGTATCGTTTCCGTCGAGGATTATTCTTACTTTACTGTAACCGATATCGGCTCCGAATTTTTTAGCCATTGTTTTTCTCCTTGGTGGGATTAATATATGTGCTTGGCAATTTGCAGGGCGTGGCGCACATTTCTAAAAGCATGGAAATTTCTCGCGTTAATACTTCACCGATCTGCCTGCGCCGAGGCAGACTACGTCAAGTGCGCCTGCTTCGGAAAGCAGATCCGAGCAGATCTTTAAGGTCGCGCCGCTTGTGATTATATCGTCGACAAGGACGATCCTTTTTCCTTTTATCTTTTCCTCCGCACCGAGGCGCAGAGAGAATCTTGACCTCGCGTATATATCTCTTTCCGAGTATTCAAGAGATTTCTGTTCCTTTATGCCGCGGCAGATGAAAAGGTTTTCAATATTGAGCTTCATTTTGCCTGCGAGCGAATGAGCAAGTATCTTTGCCTGATCGACACCCTCAAGGCGTATCTTGATCGGTGAACGCGGGACGTAGGTTATTATATATTCTCCTGCGATGCCGTTCGCCGTCAGGACGGCTGACATTTTGTCAGTCAGGTGTGATACGAGCGCTTTGTTATTCGCCGTCTTCATTTTCAGAAGCAACGAGCGTGAAACGCCGTCGGTCTTATATGGAAGTGCGTAGAAGAGCTTTTCGTTATTCAGATATTTTGAATCGCAACGGCATTTTTCGTGCGGATTTCCGCAGGAAAGGCAACCGTCCGAAAGCTCTTTTTCGTATTCCTCCTTACATTCGGGGCAAAGGAAGCCGTGTTTTACTATTCTTTTGCATCGAATACAGACCGTCGGGAATATGAGGGATAGAAGTTTGTTTAGCAAATTTTTGTCCTTAACGTAATAGTGTTTTAGAAGGGTTTTTGTAGGGCGGGCTTGCTCGGAACCCCCAAAACTCGCATTCGCTCGTTTCGGGGAACCCCACGCGCTCCCGCCGTCCGCAGGTCCTCAAGCCTGCGGGAACAGGAACATCGTTTTTGCGCGGCGGGAGTAAACCCCCGCCCTACGGTGTAGCAATAATGCGAATTGCACCCTACAGAGTGATTGTTTTATCAATACGTCTTTATCAAAAAGCAAAGCCCCGTATATCTGCGGACCTGTCGGTCGTTATTTATCATATTATAGACCGTATTTTCGTGTCCTACCGCTATCGCCATATCCTTTGCTCTTGTTACCGCCGTATAGAGGAGGTTTCTTGTGAGCAGGCGGGGCGAGAAGTCGGAAAGGGCAAGCACGACGGTGCCGTACTCGCTTCCCTGACTTTTATGGATCGTTATCGCGTAGGCAAGCTCAAGCTCGTCCGTCTGCGAAAAATCGTAGACTATGCGTCTGTCGTCGCTTATAACGGTTATCGTTTCTTCCTTCAGGTCGATGTCGGTTATAACGCCGATGTCGCCGTTGAAGATTCCGACGCCCTCGACGCCGTTCTTTTCCCAGACTGCGTCATAATTATTCTTCGTCTGCATGACCTTATCGCCGACTCTGAAGATTCTTTCGCGGAATTTCTTTTCGGGCTTACTTTTGCTCGGCGGATTGAGACGCGCCTGAAGAATTATATTCAGGTTATCGGTTCCCGATGCGCCCTTATGGGTCGGGGTTATTACCTGCAAATTATTTAATATATCCTCGCCGTATTTTTTCGGCAGGCGCTCCGTTACGAGCGAAGCGACGGTTTCGGCGATCTCGTTACTGCCGCTTCTCCGCATAAAGAAGAAGTCGCTGTCGGTTCTCTTTATATCTATCATTTCGCCGCGGTTTATCGCGTGCGCGTTACGGACTATAAGACTGCTCGCCGCCTGTCTGAAGATTTCGGTAAGGGCAACCGAGGAATATCTTTCACTTTCGATTATGTCAAAAAGCACCGTTCCTGCGCCGACTGACGGAAGCTGGTCCGCGTCACCGACGAGTATCAGGCGAGCGCCCGGCTTTATTGCCTTAAGGAGCGACGAGAACAGAAGCGTATCGACCATTGACGCTTCGTCTACTATTATTACGTCCTCGTCGAGCTGATCGTGCTCGTCACGGCGGAATGACGGCTTATCGTCGCCCGAAAACTCGGTTTCGAGAAGTCGATGCACCGTTTTAGCATCGCGCGAGGTCGCCTCCGACATTCTTTTTGCGGCTCTGCCCGTCGGGGCACTCAGCGCAATTCTCATTCCCATCTTTTCAAAGACCGCGATAAGCGCGCGGATTACCGTCGTTTTACCCGTTCCGGGGCCTCCCGTCAGCACCATAACGCCGCTTTCCATCGCGTCGAGAATTGCCTTTCTCTGCATTGACGCGTAGGTTATATCAAGTTCGATCTCCAACATATCGACGAATCTGTCTGCGTCGCGGAGTGATAATCTCTCGCATAGCATATCAAGCTGATGAAGCTTCGCCGCAATATAGCGCTCTGCCTCGAAATAATCCTTTAAGTATATGACCTCCCGTCCGCCGAACTTCACGCTTACCGCCGTGCCGTCGGAAAGAAGATTTTCAAGCGCCTTTTCGATTCCGTCTTCATCGCCATCCAACATACTGCAGGCGGCAGGGATAAGCTTATTTCTCGGTATGAAGGTATGACCGTTTTGGTTTGCGCTGTAGGAGAGGAAATATATGATTCCCGCGCGTAGGCGGTCGGGGCTGTTTTTCGGTGAGCCGAGCGATGCCGCTATTCTGTCTGCGGTCTCGAAGCCGATTCCGTGTATCTGCTCGCAGAGCTTATATGGATTCGCCTTTATGACGTCAACGGCGCTTCCGCCCCATTTTTTATAGACCTTGACAGCTGTCGCAGGTCCGAAAAAGTCGCGGCAGAACATCATGACTGAGCGCACGCCGAAGGCTTCCTTAAAGCGCTCGGAGATCTTTTCCGCCTTCTTTTTCGTGATACCGTTTATGTCGGTCAGCCATTCGGGGTGATTCTCGATCACGTCGAAGGCGTCTGAGCCGAATTTATCTACTATTCTGTCGGCAAGCACGACACCGATTCCCTTTATCGCGCCCGACGAAAGATATTTTCTTATCGCGTTTTCGTTCGCGGGGAGTTGCTTTTCAAAATATTCCACCTTGAATTGCCGTCCGAATGAGGGGTGGTTCGTCCACTGTCCGAGCGCCTTTATGCTCTCGCCGACACTTAGAAACGGCATTTGTCCGACGGCGGTGACAAGGTCCTCGTCACTCAGCACCAGCTCACAGACGGTATATCCGTTTTCCTCGTTTTGAAAAACTATATGCTCGACGGTGCCTTCGATCTCGCTTAGCCCGTCCTTGTTTACTATATTATCATCCACTTATAATCAGCCTTATTCTATTCTGAATTTCTTTATCGGCTTTACTGCCTTGCCGTTATCAAATTCACGCACCTCACCGAGCGAAAAGAAGCCGTCCTTATCGTATAGGCGCACCCTTTCGCCGACGGGCAGGTCGATTCCGAGCTTTTTGAGGTAGATTTCGCAGCCGGAATTACACAGGCGCGCAAAAAAGTCGGGAAGCACCACCTTTTTATGCTCGAAAAAGAGCGACTCGGTATCGAGAAGCAGTGCTTCGCGCTCGATTTCCGTCATATTTTCAAGCTCACCGAGCGTTACTGCGTTACCGAGCGAAAATTCGCCTACCGACGTGCGGCGAAGAGCCGCCATCACGCCTCCGCAGCCGAGCGCTTTTCCTATGTCGGCGCAGAGCGTTCTTATATAAGTACCCTTTGAGCAAGCTACTTCAAGGGTATATTCGTCTTTTTTATCGGTCTCCTTACAGGTAAGGGAATAGACCGTTATATCCCTTGCCTCGCGCTCGACCTCAATTCCCTCTCGCGCGAGGTCGCAGAGCTTTTTGCCGTTTTTTTTGAGCGCAGAGTACATAGGGGGTATCTGCTTTATATTTCCGACGAAGCTACGGCAGGTTTCCTTAACCTTTTCGGAGTTGGGAATATCACTGCATTCCGTCAGCACCTTACCGCTTATGTCCTCGGTATCTGTCGTGATACCGAGCTTCAGCGTCGCTATATAGCTCTTATCGTGCTCGGTCAGGTATTCGGACGCCTTTACCGCGCGTCCGACAAGCACCGTCAGCAGTCCCGTCGCCATCGGGTCAAGAGTTCCCGTATGTCCGACCTGCTTCGTGCCGTACAATCTTCTTATTTTTCCGACAACGTCAAAGGACGTCATTCCCTCTCCCTTGTCGATAAGCACTACTCCGTCTTTCATTTTTTATTACCCTGACCGAGATAGCGGCGCTCACGGGAAGCGAGCAGCTTTCTTTCGTTTTCCTTTTTCTGTCTTGTTACTGCGGTCGTTATTATATAGAACACTACCGCAAAGGCGGTAAGGACCATGAGTACGATAAAGAACGGGGTTGATGCAAGCTCCTTGATCCTGGTTCCGACTGTGAGCCAGCCGTCGCGCTCAATATTGTTTCTCGTGACGAGCGGGACCTCTCCTATCTTTTCTCCCTTATAGGTAACGTAAAGTGTTCCGACAACCTGTCCCGCCTTTACGGGAGCGGTGAGGGATTTTACGTTCAGTATGTAGTGATAGCTTACGTCCTTTTTCGCATCAACCTCGTCGGAGACGAATATTTCAAGGTCGCGCTGCGGCATGAGTGCGACCTTATCGCTGCCCGATGCGAGCTTGACGGGAATATCCGTGATCGGTGTTGCGGAGTTTATTGCCTTGACGTATCTGAATCGGCTTTCGCCCCAAGTGAGAAGCGCTCTGCCCTCACTAAGACCGTGGTAAACAGTTTTATATTCTGCGGGGACGGTTATCGGCTTTCCGTTCTCGTCTGTGGTTTCATATTCTTCCTTTACAAGCACGCGGGAATTGTGTGCGCCTGTGATGACCGCAATATAGTTAAGTCCGTCCTTGCGCGAGGTAAGAATCGCGCAATAGCCCGACAGGGTTTGGTTTCCCGCGATAAGCCCCGTTGCGGTCGAAAGGTAATAATCGGGATTTACCCGCGCGGAAAGGAGATAGTTTGTCGTACCGTAATAACGGGCTGCCGATTTATTCGTTTTAGGAATGACCGCCCTTATCTGGTCACCGATCTCGGCAAGAGACGGAATCTTTATCGCGTATGATGCGAGAAGCATCTGGTCGGCTGCCGTCGTATAGCTTTCCTCGTCCTCGGTACCCGTGACGGAGAAATACTTCGTATTTGTCATTCCGAGGTCCGCCGCTTTATGATTCATAAGCTCGACAAAGTTAGCGTACGTATCGGCAATTCCCTCTGCTATAACGTGCGCGGCATCGTCGGCATCTGCATGGAGCATTGCGGCGATCAGGTCGCGCAGACGGAACACCTCACCGTTTTTCATTGAGATATGTCTGCCGCGCGTGTCGCGGATCGCCTTGCTCGATGCTGTAAAGGAGCTGTCGAGGGTCATTCCTTTGTTCTCCATCTCCTCCATCGCTACGAGCGCGACCATCAGCTTTATCAGCACCCCCGGTCTTACCCGTTCGTCGCTGTTATACCGATACAGAACCGTGTCCGATTCCATACAATAGAGCATCGCGCTTTGCGAAGCGGCAATCTCCGGCTCGTTCTCGGCATAGGTAAAAAACGGCATGACGGCAAGCATCATAGCAAACGCCATGATGACCGATATTATTCTTTTTGCCGTCCTGATAATTTTCATGTTCTATCCGTTTCTTTTTTCAAATATTGCTTTTGCTTTTTCGATGTCGCATTTTACCGCCGAACAGACTTCGTCAAGCGAGCCGAACCTGCGCTCGCCGCGAAGAAAGGAAAGGAACTCGACCTTTATGCTTTCTCCGTAGATATCTCCGTCAAAGCCGATTATGTAGGTCTCGGCAGAAATGCCTCTGCCGTCATTCACCGTCGGGCGTGTTCCGATATTCGTCACCGACGGAAGCGTCTCTCCGCTTGGCAGACGTGTCACGGTTGCGTAAACGCCGTTTTTCGGCAGACACAGCCCTTCGGGATAAAAGTTCGCCGTCGGCATTCCGACAGTCCGTCCCTTTTGCGCTCCCTTTTTTACCGTGTCGCAGAGGAAATAGGGTCTGCCGAGGAGCTTATTTGCGCCCTCGATATCGCCGTCCGACAGCTTTTTGCGGATAGCCGACGAGGAAACGTCCTCGTTTTCGGCAGTAACCCTATCGACCGTCAGCACCTCTATTCCGTTTTCGCGGCACAGCTCGGTAAGCAGACGCGGATCTCCCTTTCCGCCCTTTCCGAACGTATAATTGTATCCGCAGACACAAAGCTCTGCGTTCAGGCGGAAGCCGAGTATATCGCGGACAAATTCCGACGGGGTCAGATCTCTTACCTTTTCAAAGCTTTCGGTGATTATCTCATCAACACCGTATGCGCGCAAAAGTCCCGCCCTGTCGATGGGCGCCGTCAATGCGGGGGAAAACAGAGTGTCAAAGGTCCAGACGGTAAGTGCGGTTCCTCTTTTAAGAGCCTCCGCCCGCCCTTTTTCAATGAGTGCGCGGTGTCCTATATGAACACCGTCGAAGTTACCGAGCAGAACCGTTCTTTTTTTATTCACCGTCAGATGCCGAGGTAGTTACGGACGAGAGAATTGAGAATATCGTCTCTGTCTACCTTGACGATAAGCGCTCTTGCGTTCTTGTGGTTGGTGATATAGGTCGGGTCCTCGGAAAGGATATATCCGACGATCTGGTTGATCGGGTTATAGCCCTTTTCGCTGAGTGCCGAGTAGACGGTCTGGAGAACGCGCTTGATCTCCATATCCTTTTCGTCTCTGATTGAGAATGTTATTGTCTTTTCTTTTTCGTTGTTGTAGCCGCTCATATTATGCCTCCTTAGAATGATTCCTGTTTTTTATTCATTATCGCCGGTTTTTTTATCCGTGCGTTTATTTCTTATTACTACCCTCAAAGCGAGCACCGCAAGTGATGCTGCTGCAACCATAGTAAGGTTTATTACCGTATACACCGATACCGTATCGTCCTTGCCTGCAAGAACGTTTATCGCGTCCCTCAGCTTTTCGCCCGACAGGGTCTCGGAATGAGCTCTTACCGAGCTTACGAGTATCATCGGCTCGCCGATATCCTCGCCGTTTTCACCTGTCACATAAATTCCTATTCTGTCACAGGAGGAGAGGTGTGTAAATTCGCTCATGTCGCAGACAACGCTGTTTTCTCCGCCGACCGACACAGACGTGCTTGCCACCGCAATATTCTTATTCGAGTAGAGTGCGACCGTGACCGTCACGGTATCCACTCCCTCGGGAAGCGACGACACGACAACGTCGAAGCTTATATACGGTGCAGCCGATAGGTCAAGCGGATATGCGGAATTGAGGACAAATCCGCGCAGCGCCTCATTCTCTGCCTCTCCGAATCTGATTCTGCCCCAATCGGAGCGGCCGCCGTAGGATACGCCGCTTTCTGCCGTTATGCAGTTCAGCGACGGGGTCAGCATATTTTTCTTTTTGAGGTTGAAAATTATGCTTTCGCCCTTTATGCCGTCGGGGAGTATGTTTCCCGCCTTGGCTTCCGCGTAGCTTCTGTCGGTCACCGAGCCTGAGAGCATAAGTGAGTCAAATCTGTCCTTACCTATAAGGGACGATGCGAACTCGCATTTCGATCCGAAGAGGTCGGTTCCGACGTATTTGAGCGCCCCCTCATAGTCGGCTTCGCGGCTCGGAATATAACCCGATACGTTTTTCATTGATCTGTCCGATATTCTGAGGAAGGTGTATATGTAATCTGTGGTAAGAGCCTTTTCCTCGCTTACCGACGCCGCTTTCCGTTCGCCGTTTCCGAGAAGCAGAATGCTTCTTGACGCGCCGTTATAAAGGAAGCTCGGAAGTGAGAAAAATTCCGTCAGCGCCTCAAGATTTGCCGCCGTTATTCTGTCGGCATTTACCCCGCGGTCGGGAGCAAGCTCGTTGTAGGCGTATTTCCCCTTTTCGGGGGTAATATCGTATGCGAGCTTCCAGTTTATATCGCCGCCCGCCGTAATGCAGTCGGAGATCGCTTCAAGCGTACTTCGCGCATCAAAGCTTCCCCTCTGACCGACGGTTATATCGCCGTTCCAGACTCCGCCGAGGCTCGCACTCACCTCAAAGCCCGACGTCACGCTTACCGATGCGTTATACACCGTTCGGAGCGCCGCCGAATACCCGCGTGCAAGATCGGGAAGCGTTACGGCGCCGAGATTGTAATTTGCATAAGCATCGTTTACCGATGCCCCGAGGACGATGCCTACAAGATTGTCCGTCTTTCCTCCCGCCGAGCCGTATCTTCTGACGAGAAGGTCGGTCACCGCGCGGAGCGCGTTTATTCCTTCGGGCGTTTTGGTATTGATCGCGGCGTTTTCGCCCGTCGCATCGGGATGCGAAATAATACCGCCGCCCGTTCCGAGCTTGAATACGAATCTGACCTTTATTCCCTCTTTGCCGTATTCCTTCATCACGGTGTCGAGAGAATCAAGATATTCCTTCGAAAACAGATGAGTTATATCCGCCGCCGTATGTGTAACGGCTTCCTTGTCCGAGGATGCGAACAGCTCGGTCAGGTCTATATCGAGCGCCGTTTGTGCGATGCCGTAAAGAACGTAATTGTCGGGCAGGGGTCTTATTCCCTTTTTCGATTCGGGAAGCGAAGTTCTCTCTGCCGCGAGAAGCTCGGGATTGTTTACATAGCTCGGCTCACAGAGGACGGTCAACTCACCGTTCATCTTTACAGCCACGATATATTTTTTGAAAATTCCGTTTGCGTTGCCGTCAAGCGGAACGGAGAATGAAAACTCTCCGTCATACACCCTTGCTTCCGCAAGCGGCTCGCGCAGAAGCGCAATGTTTGAATTTTCCTCGTTCGGCATGAGTGCGTAAAGCATCACCTTGCCGTCCCACGCTTCATCCGTGAGGACGGTACTGCCCTTGACCGATATGTTTTTCAGGTCACGCGCTATCCGACATTCCGTGATCTTGCCCGATCCCGAAAGCTCCTCGAAGCAGGGCGACGTGCCTATTGAGGTTATTTCAATATCGCCTGTCGGCGCGCCTCCGAAATACAGCGCGTACCCGTTTATTTTTTCCTCGGGTATTTTGAAAAGGAGCGTTACCTCTCTGTCCGAATCGGGAATATCGACGGTCAATTCCTTGTCGTATTCTGTCGAAAGCTCAGTTTTGTATTTAAGCGTCAGCGAACGGCAGGAGGTGTGGTTTATCATATTGACTCGCAGGCCGATTCCGTCGCCAAAGCTCGGCTTGGCAATTCCTATCGCCTCTATATACTGTCCCTCGCCGCTCAGGGTAACGGTAAGATCCTTACCGTAATCGAGCGTACAGCCGTGCGCAGAGAAGCTTCCCGCCATATATTTTGCGAGCTTATCGTCATTCACGCCCCGGCATCCGCAGACGGTATCGAGGAGAACGTAATGATCTCCCGAGCTTTCAAGCGTAATAGTAAACTCTATTCTTAAAACCGTTCCTCTGTTGACCGCGTCGGTTTTGAAAAAGACCGTCTGCCATTTTCCGCCGTCGATGCTTTTCGTATCCGTGAGGGTTCCGCGCGAGCCGATGAGCCTCATTGTGACATCTGCTCTCTTTGCCTCGGCCGGAACGTACATCGCCGCCGCAATGAAACGGTAATACGAGGTCTCCGTCAGGGTCGTTACGGTTTTTTTGAGGATAATTTTTTCGCCCGCCGCATAGCTTCCGACGTTTACCCTCAGGCTGCGGCTTCCCTCGTACGGAGCGTACGGAGCGTGTGTCATTTCGCTTACACATTCCGTGCTTCCGATATTTGACGTCCATTCGGAAATACCGAGGTTAAAATCGTCCTCGATGTCGTCTGCCGCCCATCCGAAAACCGACGGATCAACTCCGCCGTACACTCCTGCCGGCGATGCCGCTTCCGTTTTTATACCAAAAAGCGAGAACGCCGAAAGAATTATCAACAGGCAGAGGAAAACTGATACTGTTTTTCGCTTGTTTTCAGCCATTTCGGTGTCTCCTTTCGGTGCGGATAGTTATACATAGTATATTATATCATACAATTAAGGGGATTTCCATAGGTTTTGGAAAAAATATTCTTTTTTTCTCAAAGGGCAAGACAAAAGAAAATGGGCAGGCTGCGCCTGCCGATTTTGAATTTATACCGTGATCGGCTTGCCCTCTGCGATCTCGTAAGCGTTACGGACGAGATCCTCGGGCTTTCTGCCGCCGAAGCAGCAACGGAGATCCGGATGTGCCGACAGAAGCTCGATTATATCCGAGCTGTCTCTGCGAGGCAGGTGCGGGGCAAGCTCTCAACGCAGATGATCGCGCCTTTTTCTCCTTTTTTCACCCGATCAGGGTATCAAAAATGAGCATAAAGCAAAAGCCGAATATCAGCGCATAGGTCGCGCCGCGTTCGCTTCCGTGCGAATGTGTTTCGGGAATCATTTCGTCGCTTATGACGTATAGCATCGTACCTCCCGCAAACGCAAGCGCGAACGGCAGAATTGCCGTTGAAACGGTTATCGCAAGGTAGCCGAGAAGCGTTCCGATGACCTCGATAACGCCCGTCATTACCGCTATAAACAGCGTTTTTCCCGGCTTCATTCCCGAAGCGAGCATCGGTCCGATTATGACCATACCTTCGGGGATATTCTGAAGCGCGATCGCAGCCGCGATCGACAGCGCGTGTGACGTATCACCCGAGCCGAAGCCGACGCCTGCCGCGATTCCCTCGGGGAAATTATGTATCGCTATCGCGATAACGAAGAGCAGTACCTTATGAAATCTCGCCTGTGCGTCGGGGTGAAGCTCCTCGTAGCCCGATCCGCCCAGCTTATGCAGATGGGGCGTTAATTTATCTATTAAATTTATGCACAGCGCACCGCAGAAAAGTCCTGCGACCGTTACGATAAGTCCGTATTTTCCGCCCTTTTCGACCGACGGAAGTATAAGTCCGATAACTGCCGCCGAGAGCATCACTCCCGCCGCAAATGACAGGACTATATCGCTGAATTTGTGCGTTGTTTTTCTGAATATGAATCCCAAAAGTGCGCCGATAACCGACGCTCCGCCGACTCCGAGAGCGGTTAACAGTACCATTGTCATTTTTTTGCTCCGTGATACTCTTTATTTGTGTCGATTATACCACACGCGCTGACTGTTGTAAAGCAGATTGCGAAATTTTTTCGTCATTTTTTACAATGCCACCGCCCGCAAGAAAGCGCAAGTTTTCTCATTTTTTCGTCTTATTCCTCTTGCATTACGGACAAAAAAGAATTATAATATTCATATACTTTCTTTTCGGAGGAATTTATGGAAAAAATCGTGCGTCCAAGCTCTATGGAGCGTATAAACAATTTTGAGCTTGCAAACAAGTTCATAGACGAGCAGGTCGAGCTCATCCGCAAGCAGGTCGGAGACAAAAAGGTGCTTCTTGCGCTTTCGGGCGGTGTAGACAGCTCGGTCGTTGCCGCGCTTCTTATAAAGGCGATCGGCAGACAGCTCGTTTGCGTTCACGTCAATCACGGTCTTATGAGAAAGGGAGAGAGCGAACAGGTTATCGAGGTCTTCGGTGAAGCGCTCGATGCGAATCTCATCTACGTTGATGCAACCGACCGTTTCCTTGATCTTCTTAAAGACGTAAGTGAGCCCGAAAAGAAGAGAAAGATAATCGGTAACGAATTTATCAAGGTATTCGACGAGGAGTCGGCAAAGCTCGACGGAATCTCCTTCCTCGCACAGGGTACTATTTACCCCGACATTCTCGAATCCGACGGCGTTAAGGCGCATCACAACGTAGGAGGACTTCCCGAGGACATGGAAATGTCGCTCGTTGAGCCGCTTGCGCTCCTTTACAAGGACGAGGTCAGAGTTGTCGGCGAGGCGCTCGGTCTTCCGCACGCAATGGTTTACCGTCAGCCCTTCCCCGGACCCGGTCTCGGCGTTCGTTGCCTCGGTGCCATCACCCGCGACCGTCTCCACGCGCTCCGCCAGGCGGACGCTATCCTCCGCGAAGAGTTCGATAACTGCGGTCTTGCCCAGAAGGTTTGGCAGTATTTCATCGCAGTTCCCGACTTCAAGAGCGTCGGCGTTCGTGACAGCAAGCGTTACGAGGGCTGGCCCGCAATCATACGCGCCGTAAATACCACCGACGCGATGACCGCGACGATTGAGGAAATTCCTTACGCCGTACTACACAAAATCACCAATCGAATCACTTCCGAGGTCGAGGGAATCAACAGAGTTCTGCTTGATCTGACGCCGAAGCCTGTCGGTACCATAGAGTGGGAGTAAACAAATAATGTAAATCGGCTCGGATTTAAGCTTCCGAGCCGATTTTGTTTCTTTTACAGTTCCGCGTCGCCGAGGTTGATTACGGGAAGGCCGCGCTTTTTCGCCAGACGCGCAAATTTATACGCTCCACCCCACGTGTTATTCACATAACAGATGCAACAGTCAGCGCGGTCAATAAGCCATCTGTTTCTTTTTTCAATAGCAAATTTCGGGTGTACCACTTCAAGCTCCTCCGGAAAAATACTGTAGTCACAATATAAATCGTTTTTAAGCGTAAGAGCGGGCATATATGCCAGCACCACCCAAAATCTAATATAAGGATATGATGTTTTGAGCTTCAGTAAACAACTGCAAGCCATACTGTCAAAACCTCCCTGATGCCCGACATAAAAAGTATCGACACCGCTTTTGATAAGGTCCTCGATAGCGTTTTTCAGCGTTTCTGCGTTTAGTTCACCGACATCCTTATGCCCGAAAAAAGTACAAACCATTTTTTGCCCCCTTATTACGATATATCGCAATTATAGCATAGTTTTTCGAAATTTGCGATATATCCCACACGATTTATCGCAAATTTGGATAAAATATTTTTACGATAAATCGCAAAAGAGGGGAAAGCCGTGCGTACAAAGGAAGCTATTGCAAATCGAATACTTCAGCTGTGCAAGGAACGCAGCATTGCCGTTAACGAGCTTGCAAATATTTCAGGTGTTTCTCCTTCTACCGTTTACAGTATTTTGAATGAAAAAAGTCAAAATCCGGGAGCAGTTACG
>JAZNTT010000090.1:0-4108 GCA_045591885.1 Eubacteriales bacterium
ATCGTAAGACTTCGCAACACGTGCGCTTGCAGAGAACGTACCGTCTGCAGGAGCAGTAAATACTATTACAGGCGACCAGTTGGACGCAACTACCATATCAAATTTTGCCAGCGCGCTAGTAGCTTCAGGAAGTCTACCAGCTCCTGTGGCTGACTCCGTTTTGATAGCAAAGATATTACCGGTACCGGTTATTATGTGACCACGTCTGCTGGTGCCAGCAGCCACAGACTCAGGGTCAACGGGAGTAATATTACCTTCCTCCACTCCACCACTATATACTCTGATTGCGCCAATGGAGAACTGACCGTTAACGGTCTTATCGATGCCGAGGTCAGAAACGTATTCAATATTTACGCTTCCGGATTTTGCTCCACCATCACCCACATCTGACTGCGCGGAAACCGCGATATAGCATGCGAACGATGACAAGAGCAACGCTAGGGATAATGCTATTGATAGCGTTTTTTTCATCGCTATACTCCTTTCAATTTATAATTTCACACTATAATAATACACCGCTCGCAATTTTCGGTCAAGTAAGAAATATGCCATTATTTTAAATTTATGTCCTTTTTTTTAGGTTTTGATTTGCGGCCATTTTTTCTCGTGCTAATTCACGTATTTATCTCATTTTTTCATATATATTCTAAAATTTGATGTGCATTAAATATAATTGCTAATACTTCGTGAAATTCTGTGTGTTTTAACATTTAATAGGAGTTTTAGACAAAAAGATGCCGAATAATCGGCATCTTTTTATCAGAAAAACGTGATTTGGTTTGTTTCGGAAAGACCTTCAAGCGCTCCGTTTTCACGGAGAACCTCGATGACGGATTTCGTCAGCTTAGCTTTTACGCGAAGCTCCTCTACCGAGAATATCTCACCGCTGTCGCGCGCTTCGGCTATTGCCTTTGCGGCATTTTCGCCAAGACCTCCGAGCGAGTTGAACGGCAGACGAATCTTGCCGTCCTCGGGTACGTAAGCAAACGCCTCGCTCTTGAAGTAGTTAACGGGCAGAAAGCGAATGCCTCTTGCGTAGCACTCATTTATCAGGTTCAGGGTCGAAAGCGAGGAAAGCTCCTTTTGAGACGCTTCGTAATTCGGGTCCTGGATCCTCTTCATTTCAGCAACCACTCCGCTCTTTCCCCTCATCGCAATAGCGGCGTCGAATCCGCCCGGCGCGGCGGTAAAGAACGCGGCGTAGAACGTGAGCGGCATGTGTACCTTATACCATCCGAGACGGATTGCCGACATAACGTACGCTGCGGCGTGCGCCTTCGGGAACATGTACTTTATCTTCTTACACGAGCCGATGTACCAATCGGGAACTCCCGTTTCGACCATCGTCTGTTCCCATTCGGGCTTTAGCCCCTTACCCTTACGGACGCTCTCCATTATCTGGAAGGACAGCGCACTGTCAACTCCGTAGCGGATAAGGTCGTTCATTATGTTATCTCGACATCCGATAACGTGCGAAATATCACATATCTCCTGCTTGATAAGCTCCTGCGCGTTGCCCGTCCAGACGTCGGTTCCGTGCGACAGACCCGAGATCTGAAGCAGGTCAGCAAAGTTCTTCGGCTTCGCCTCCTCGACCATCTTCATAACGAATTTCGTTCCGAATTCGGGAAGGCCGAAGGTGCCGAGGTTGGCATCTATCTGGTCGGGGGTCACGCCAAGCGATTTAGTCGAGGCGAAAAGCTCGTATACCGAGGGGTCGTTCATCGGAACGTCCATAACGCTCGTGTTACTGTACTTTTCGAGCCACTTATACTTTGTCGGAATATCGTGTCCGAGCTCGTCAAGCTTGAGGAGCGTATCGTGCAGATACGAGAAGGTAAAATGCGTTGTTACAATATCGGAATTGGGGTCGTCGGCAGGATGCTGAACGGGGCAGAAATCGTATATCTCGTATTCACGCGGAACAACGACGATACCGCCCGGGTGCTGACCTGTCGTTCTCTTTACGCCGACGCAATGCTTGACGAGACGCTCGACCTCCGCCTTATTGACGGTAATTCCGCGCTCTTCAAGGTATTTCATAACGTAACCGAAGACCGTCTTGTCCGCAAGACCTCCGATAGTTCCTGCACGGAAGACGTTTTCCGCGCCGAACAGTTCTTCCGTATACTTATGTACTCTGCCCTGAACCTCTCCCGAGAAGTTCAGGTCAATATCGGGCGACTTTTCGCCGTGGAAGCCGAGGAAGGTCTCAAACGGTATATCGTGACCGTCACCGACGAGCTTCGTTCCGCATTTGGGACATATTGCATCGGGCAAGTCAAAGCCCGAGCCAGCTTTATCGGGATTCGTAAAATCGCTGTACTGGCAGTTAGGGCAGTAATAGTGAGGCGGAAGCGGATTTACCTCGGAAATACCCGCCATAGAAGCTACGAACGACGAGCCGACAGATCCTCTCGAGCCGACGAGATAACCCTGCTCCTCGCTGTACTGAACGAGCTTCTGCGCGATCATATAAAGCACCGCAAAGCCGTTCTTTATGATCGAGGTAAGCTCCTTATCAAGACGCGTCTTGACGATCTCGGGAATGGGATCGCCATACTTTTTCTTCGCGTTTTCGTAGCAGATACGCTGAAGATCCTCCTCCGCGCCCTCCATATTCGGAGTAAAGGTTCCCTTCGGGAACGGGCGGATGTCGCCGTCTATCATATCGGCGATCATGTTCGTATTGGTTATAACTACTTCTTTCGCCTTTTCCTCACCGAGATACTCAAATTCTCTCAGCATTTCCTCGGTCGTACGGAAATAAATTCCCGTATCCTTATCGGCATCGGAGAACTTCATTCCCGCAAGAAGTATCTTGCGGTATATTTCATCGTGCTTTTCAAGGAAGTGTGCATCGCAGGTAGCAACAACGGGCTTGCCAAGCTCGTCCGCTATCGAGATCAGCTTGCGGTTGAAGTCGCGTAGCGCCTCTTCATCTGCCGCCTGTCCCTTATCGATAAGATAACGGTTATTGCATATCGGCTGGATCTCTATATAATCATAATAGGAAGCAATTTCAAGCAGGTCTGCACGCGGACGGTTTTCAAGCATCGCTTCAAAAAGCTGTCCCTCCGAGCAGGCAGAGCCGATTATAAGTCCCTCTCTGTGCTCGTCAAGCACCGTTTTTGGTATTCTCGGGTGACGCTTGTAGTAATCGAGATAGCTGTACGAAACGAGCTTATAGAGGTTTTTAAGTCCCGTCTTGTTCTTGACGAGAATTATCATGTGATTCGTGCGAAGCTTCAGACAGTCGACCTTATCCGACATCGCGGCGGTCATCGAGGAAAGTGTCTTAATTCCCTCCTCCTGAAGCTTTTCAGCCATCTTGAAGAAGATGAGCGCGAGCATTTCCGCGTCGTCCGATGCGCGGTGATGATTGAACTCGCCGAGTCCGAAATAGTTAGCCAGCGTATCAAGCTTATGCTTGTTAAGATCGGGGTTAACGTAGCGTGAGAGCGCAACGGTATCAAGATAAGTATTCTCAAAGGGCATTCCGTTATCGTCGCATACGCGGCGTATAAAGGAAATATCAAAGCCCGCGTTATGTGCGATAAGCACACGGTTACCCGTGAATGCCAAAAACTTCTCAACGGCTTCCTTTTGAGTCGGCGCGTCCTTGACCATATCGTCGGAGATTCCCGTCAGGCGGACTACCTCCTCAGGAATCGGCTTTTCGGGATTTACGAAGGTATTGAAAACTTCAAGCACCTCGCCGTTTTTCACGCGTACTGCACCGATTTCGGTAATACCGTCATTACGGAAGGACAGACCCGTCGTCTCAATATCGAAAACGATAAATTCATCGGTCTCAAAGATCGCATCCGCCTTACCGTAAACGGCACGCGCGGTATCGTCGACGAAGTACGCCTCCATACCGTAAATGACCTTCTGCCCGAGCTTTTCGGATGCAAGCATTGCCTCCTGGTAGCCCTGCACGTTACCGTGGTCTGTGATTGCGACTGCCTTATGTCCCCAACGGTGCGCGGTCTTGACCGCAACGTCGGGCGGAATAAGAGCGTCCATCGCGGACATCTGAGTATGCAGATGAAGCTCAACGCGCTTTTCCTCGGAATTATCCATGCGCTCAAGCTTCTTTATTTTC
>JAZNTT010000091.1:0-25703 GCA_045591885.1 Eubacteriales bacterium
AGAAAGATGTCGAAGTCTCTCGGAAACGGTATCGATCCCCTTGAAATAATCGAAAAGTACGGCGCAGACGCGCTCCGCTTCGCGCTTGCTACCGGTAACTCCCCCGGAAACGATATGCGTTTCTCCGATGAGAAGATCGAGAGTGCAAGAAACTTCGCAAACAAGCTCTGGAACGCTTCGCGTTTCGTTCGTATGAACCTCACGATAGACAAGATCGAGCTTCCGAGCATTGAAAAGCTTTCCCTTGAGGACAAGTGGATACTCAACGAGTACAATAACCTCGTAAACAACGTAGTTTATAACCTCGACAAGTTCGAAATCGGCGTTGCCCTCGGTGCTATTTACTCCTTCACTTGGGACATCTTCTGCGACTGGTACATCGAGATCGCAAAGTCGCGTCTTAACGAAAAGGATACCGAGGCAAACCTCACCTGCCAGAACGTGATCGCTTACGTTCTCTACGGCACTCTCAAGCTTCTCCATCCCTTTATGCCCTTCATCACCGAGGAGATATTCGCATCACTTCCTCACGAGTGCGACAGCATCATGATCTCGGCATACCCGAAGTACGACGAGGCGCTTAATTTCCCGACCGATGCCGAGAAGATGAACAAGATAATCGACGCGATCAAGGCAATAAGAGCGCGCCGCAGCGAAATGAACGTTCCGCCCTCAAAGAAGGCGACCGTTTACATCGCAACGAAGTATGACGATATCTTCGGTAACAGCGAGCCGTTCTTTATGCGTCTGGCTTCCGCTTCCTCTGTCGTTGTTGCGGAATCGTTCAATGAAAACGACATAAGCGCGGATAACGCGGTTCAGATCGTAACCGACTCCGCCTCCATCTTCCTCCCGCTCTCCGACATTATTGACTTTGAGAAGGAAAAGATCCGTCTTGAGGGCGAAAAGACGAAGGTCGAGGGCGAGATCGAAAGAATCGAAAAGAAGCTGTCGAACGAAGGCTTCGTTTCAAAGGCACCCGCCGCAGTCGTTGAAGGCGAAAAGGCAAAGATGGCTAAATACCGCGAGACGCTTGACGGTATAATCTCCGCTCTTAACGCTCTTCCGAGGTAATATATGAAGCGCTTTGAGATCAACAACTATCTCTGGTCCGATAACGGCTACGAGCCGAAGGCATGGGCAGAGCTTCAGCTGACCGAAGACAAGCTTTATATTAAGCTTACCGCCTGCGAAAAGGATCCATGCGCGCGCTTTGCGTACGGCCCCGACGCTCACGTTTATTGGGACAGCTGTCTTGAATGCTTTCTTTCATTTAACGGAAGCCCGTACTATATTAACCTTGAGGTAAATTCGATAGGCGGATACTATTCCGCCTACCGTACCGGTATGGAGAACTGTCAGATCGTGGAAGTTTTTACCGAGGACGGAAAACCCAAGCCGACCGTACTCGACGATATGTGGTACGTTGAAATAACGCTTGATATGTCAAAGGTCAAGGAGCTTTTCGGTATAGAAAAGGTCGAGAGCCTGCGCGGTAACTTCTACAAGTGCGGCGACGAGACTTCCCTTCCCCATTTCGGAATGTGGAGCGTAATACATTCCGATGAGCCGTCATTCCAAAAGCCCGAATTTTTTGGCGATATTGATATTGCGGAGATAAGCTGACATGGAACAAAGTAAGATCGACAGAATAAACAAGCTGGCAAGAAAGTCAAAGACCGAAGAGCTTACTCCCGAGGAAAAAGCCGAGCAGAAAAAGCTCCGCGAGGAATACATTCTCGATTTCCGCGCAGGCCTGCGTGGCATTCTTGATAATACCTATATCCAGTACCCCGACGGCAGACGCGTAAAAGTCGAAGAGAAAAAGAAATAACCAAAAATGACGAGCATTATGCTCGTCATTTTTGGTTTCGGTGATTTATTGCTTTTTAGTTTTCTTTTTCTTTGCTTGCATCCTTCATCATCTGATTTCTCGTATTGAACGCAGCAAGCTTGGCACTTATACCCGTATTGCGAGTAATTTGAGCTATGCTGTTAAGTACAGCAGAAGTCAATTTGTAAAGCAGAAAATAAACGAACATGGCAATTCCATATCCTAAAAGGTATCCTACGAAAAAAGCCAAATCAAATCTTCGATATGTTTCCGATGACCAAGAGTTTTCCCTCTCAACGACAAATGAACTGTTGTAGGCGCTAATAATGCCAAAGATTATCAAGATAACGAAAATAACAACGCAGCATATTTTAAAAACTTTTATCCATTTTTTCAAATTAGTCGTTGCAGTTGTTTCAGTAAAACACTCGTCATAAGTTCCCGGAGACATATTGTTGCCATTCGAATAATCATTCAAATATCCAAAATAGTATGTAGAATAAACTTTTTGTTGGTTTGGTGTTCCTGCGAAATTTTTGTTAGGTTTTTTATAATACTCTTCCCAATCATCCATTTTTCTGTCCTCCTAAAATAAAAAAGTGCGCCAACCGAGGTCAGCGCACCGAAAAACGCAAACTCCGATTGTCGCGAAACAAACTTCAACAGAAAAGGGGTTACCCTATATACTAGTATCAGCAGGAATTTGCGCTTTTGCCAAATTCAATACTAATGATAGTATGCCCAAAAAAGGTATAGTTATCCCGTAAAGACAAAAATCCCCTGTTTCTGCTTATGTAGTTTGTTTCGCAATTTCATTATATCACGCATAAAGACAAATTGCAACAAAAAACTGCGAAAAAGTTTTCCTTTTCGCAGTTTTATTTTTAATTATTATTATGTCAATGGTTTTTATGAAATGATCGCCACGTTGTTTTACCTTCTCCGGCGGGAGAAGGTATTCTTACGGCTCGAATCCTTCGAAAATGAAGGTTTTATAATGCTTTTTTGCCTTTTTTACGTCGTCAGCGCTTTTGGGAGTCCAACAGACCATGTGTGCGCCGAGGAGCGCGCAGAGGCGGGCTGAGACCGACGGGTACTTGTGTTCATACGCGATGAAGTGAGGACGCGAAAGGAAGTTGAGCATCAGGTGGCGAAGCAGCTTATGAAGAAGCTTATTCTTTCCGTCTCCGCGCTTGCCGAATGCGGTAGAAAGCTGACCGCGGATCACCTTCGGACGATGCTTTTTGAACCAGCGAAGGTGCATCGGATTAAAGGATTCAACGCAGTAGATCCCATCGTAATTATCGAGAAGCTCTGCCGCCTTTTCGCATACCTCGGTATCCGAGCTTTCGCCCTTTATCTCGGCAACGAGCGGAACCCTTCCGCCGATAATTTCAAGCACCTCGGATAGAGTCGGAACACCTATTATCCGAAGCTCTCTTGCGGTAAGCTCCGACACCTTTTTATCAATTCCGAACACCCTTTTTAAGGTGTAATCGTGGTGTATAACCGCAACCTTGTCGGACGATAGCTGAATATCAAGCTCGATTCCGTATCCAAGCTCGATTGCCTTTTTAAATGCGGGGATCGTGTTTTCCTTGATATCACCGCCGTGAAAACCGCGGTGAGCGATATATTTCCCGTCGAAAGCCGCCGCCTTACGTCCGTTCGCAGGACATATTGCGAAGAAATATAAGAAGATAAGTACGCCGATAACGGCGAGAGTTATATAAAGAGCTAACACACTCAGTCCTCCACGTCAAGGTGTTCGAGAAGTGATTTTTTTGCGGGCAGCTTGCTGTCACCGTGCTTGACGAACAGCATCGTCACAAACGAAATTCCTGCAAAGATTGTCGCATACGGGAAAAGCGTTTTATAGCTGATATTAAGGAGGTATCCCGAAAGGATAGGCGTAATTACCTGTGCAGCCATCGAGAAGGTGTAGTATAGACCCGTGTATTTACCGATGTTGCTTCCGCGGCTCATTTCAACGACCATGGGATAGGAGTTTACGTTGATCGCCGCCCAAGCGATACCGACAAGAGCAAAGACGATATTTACCGCCGCGTGCGGCTCGGTAAACAGGAAAGCAACACCGAACATAGACGTGAGAAGCCCACATCCGATAAGTATCATCTTCTTGCGCCCGATCTTGCTCGAAATAATACCGATCGGTATATACGAAACGGCTGCCGCAGCCATGGCGATCATAAGGCAGTTTGCAAATCCGCCGTCTTTAAGACCCCAGATGGTGATAACATACTTTGCAAAGCTCGTCGTAACCGCGTTATAAGCCATATACCACAATGCGACCGAAAGAAGCAGAAACACAAGACTGCGCTTTACCTCGGGGCGAAGCTTTTCGCTTGCGCCGAGATTATTTTCGCCGTCATCGTCGCTGATCCCGTACTCACGCTCGACCGCCTCACGTTCCTTGACAAATCGGTTTTCCCGAACAAAGAACAAAAGTGCCGCAAGGCAGATAAGCATAATTCCCGCAGTTATAGCGAAGAGCGGAAGATAACTGTCATGAATCAAGCCAAGATTCTTTTCTCCGACCTTGAACGCCTCCGAGCAGGTGTCACACACCGCGCTTTCGTCTGTCGCTTTATCAATGAGCACCTTATGTCCGTCGGGGCAGATCGCATAGTACTGTGTCTTCATGAGAAGCGACACAGCAATGAGGACGACGAGTCCTCCGATAGTACCCATAAGGTTGATTATCGCGTTCGCCTTGGAACGGAGCGGCTTGGGCGTTATGTCGGGCATAAGCGATACCGCAGGCGAGCGGTAGGTACCCATACCGACGAGCGCGCAAAGAAGAAGGCCCATAAAGAGCGGCAGATTCTTCATATCGGAAGATACGGGAAGAAGCGTAAACGCCGTTCCCGCAAAGAGCGTACCGAAGATTATATACGGCATTCTCTTACCTATCTTGGTATTAGTTTTATCGGAAAGCGCCCCGAAAATCGGAAGCAGGAAAAGTGCGAATATGTTGTCAAGGGACATTATCCAGCCCGACGCCGCATCGCTTACGCCGAAGTCGAATTTCAGCATAAGAGATATAAGGTTATCATATAACTGCCAAAACGCCGTTATTCCGAAAAATGCAAAGCCGCAAAGCAGCGTGCGTTTGTAGTTCAGTTTCATAATTTATCCGCCTTTTCTTTTTTTGAAAATATCAGCTTGCCGAGGAAGTAGTTCGTTATCACAACGATAATCGATGCGGCGATTTTCGTTATTCCCTTGTCGAATGTCAGAACGTCGACGGCGAGAAGGAATATACACTCCTGAAGCAGAAGCGAAAAAACTCTGCTTCCGACAAAGGCGCCAAATTCCGAAGCGAGCGCCTTAATACCCTTTCGCTTACTTTCAAACACGAATACCTTATTCACCGCGTAAGCGAATAAAACCGCTCCGCACCATGCGGTTACGTTAGCGATATGATGGTTTACAATTTGATAAAGCAAAAGAGAGATCGCAAAGTCGACAACCGTTGTCAGCACGCCGAATATCAGGTACTTTATCTGTGTTTTGTACTTAGCCAAGATGCTTTTCATAATTATTCTATCTCGTTTATTATTTCCTTGTAGCGATCGTATGTATACAGCATATTGATCGCCTCGAGAAGTGCTTTGGAGGAAATGTTGTCGGGCAGCGAGCATTTTGCCGAAAGTCTTTTACGCTTCTCCGCACTTCCCTCTCCGCCAAGCAGACCGTCGCAATAAAGGTCGGTTTTGGTAACTTTTTTGACGTTATCCTGCACGTTTTGCGCCAAAAACGGTTCGAAAAGTGAGCGCAAAATCGTGACGTCCATTCCCTCGACACCGAGAAAGCCCTCTTTTGACATTTCGTCCTTGCGCTTCTCCTTGCCCTCGATCTTCGGTATGTAAAGATGCGTAAGCTGTTCCGATGGGATAAACGCGCGGAGATGATTTCGGATTACAAGCCCACCGCCGTCGCTGTCGGTAAGAACGATAAGCCCGCGCTCCTTTGCGATGCTTTTCAGCATCTGCCGCTTCTTTTCATCCTTGAAGATACCGAAGCCGTGAAGACAGATTATTTCGCTTTCAATAATTGACGAAAGCTTTATTTTGTCATACTTTCCCTCTACTATTACGGGACTTACGAGCTTCAGCTTTTCTGACACGTTCCTCTTCCGCCTTTTTGAGTTTTTTAACGATATATACCGTTGCGGCAATAGATGCCGCAGTTATAATCAGCGATATGATAAGCGGAAGCACATGCGGCTTGCCGTTTTCAACGCCCGTTACCGAAATGAACGATATGATCGGCAATACGAACACCGACATAAGCATATCAAAAAATCCGTCCTCAAGCACGTCAGTCGTTCCGCTTATTATAACAATTCCGTAGCTAACTGATGCAAGCCCGAAAAGGAGTGCAAGCGCAAGCGTTACGAACGTCTTATTATGCATCACCGCAAGAGCGATCGCGGCAACGACGGTAAGAAGTGTCAGCCAGCCGAGAGCGACTCCCGGAGTGGCGTCAAGTGCCACATTAGTTGAGCTGAATGACTGGTATATTACCGACAGTATCATTACTGAAAGCGCCGGCGCAAGCATAAATGCCGTTGCGAATTTGTCCTTAAAGACACGGTCAAAGCGTTCTATACGCGCTCTTTCCTTATCTCTTTTGTTTTTATTCATCGTGAGCGCCCCCCTTTATCTTCTCGTAGCTTCTATCACGAGCCGTTCAAGAATAACGTAATTATCGAGCTTAGAGGACTTTATTAGAATATCTGCCTCATAGCATTTTTCGGTCAGCTCACGCAATTTCTCGACAGTTGTTCGCGATGCGCTCTTTGCGTAAAGCCCTGTCTTATATTCATGGAATTTTAGTTTTTTTGACACGTCCGAAAGAGGAATACCGTTTTCGGCTGAATACTTGATTATTTCCAGATCGCATATCACCCTTGATATGCTTCCGAGGATTATCTCGGGCTTTTCCTTTTGCTTTTTCATTTCGCCGAGGATCGAGAACGCCTTTTGAACGTCAAGATCAAGAATTGCATTTGCAAAGTCGAATGCGGCGATCTCTTTTCTCTCTCCGCAGACTGTCAATACGTCTTGAGCAGTCAGCTTTTCTCTGCTTTGCGCTTTAAGGTAACAAGAGAGCTTATCTATTTCGTTTGAGAGGGCGTACATATCACATCCGCACCTATCAATAAGCAGCGTTACCGTATCGGGCGGTGCAATTATAAGCTCCGATGCGAAATGCTTTGCGACCCACGATGATAAACGCGCAGGCGTTTCCTTTTCAAAGACAACGGGAGTAAGCACCTCGCTTAAAAGCTTGAACTCCTTTGACGGTGACTTCTTATTACCTGTATCAAATTCGTCCGGCTCGGTATACAGGACGAGGATATTATACTCGTATTCGGGAAGACGGCGCAGGACCGACGCAAGCGCTTCGAGATCGCTTTCCGACATTGACGATATATAGAGAGAGTTGACCTCGATAAGCTTTCTATCCGCCATCATGGGAAGTGCTTCAATCGCGGCAAAAAGACGTTCGGGAGAATAGTTTTCGCCTGACAGCACAATATGGTTGAAAACGTCGGCCTCGTCGACTGCCGTTTTACGAAGCGTTGAAAGGTAGTGTTTTTTCAGGTAGTCCTCTTCTCCACAGAAAAGGTATCCGCCCTTTAGCTTTTTCAGCTCTGTGCGAAATTCGTTCGGTGTCATATTGGATTCACCTTAATAAAAAGTCTGTTTCTTTCGGTATTTACGCCTCTTATCTCGATACAGTAATCGAGCAGGATCGCGCCGCCTTTTTCGGTAACGGTATTTCCGACCTTTCTCGTGTTGACCGTAAATTCGACGGGCATATACGGCGTTTCGTAGCTGCATCTCTGGCGCTTATTTACAGGATCGAAGCAGAACGCTGCGCTTAGCTCTCCGCTTCTCGTCATGGTTACGGTCTCTTTATTTTTTATATCGAAAATGAGTGTCGTAACGCAGTCAAGCCCGATGTCCTCGGGCTCATTATACGATATATACGCTTTGCCGTTTTCCTCGCGGTATTCGCCTCGAACAGTGTATTCGATCACCTCGTCGCATTCATCCTTCATCATCTCGTAAGGAAGACGCTCGCCGTTATCGGAACGGAAATATCCGTCCTTTAATGTCGCCGAATATTTATCGGCGAGGGTTAGGTCGGTCACGGTTGATTTTATCTTGATTTTAACGTCCACAGTTTGATCCGTTTCTTAATATACTTATACAGGGGAAAGTATAACATATTCGCGTGCAGTTGTCAATAACGGCAAAAAGATATAAGATTCTTCATATCACATAATATACAAATAACCAACGATTTCCGTAAAATTTTATGTTGACAAAGTCAATTATGGGTGGTACAATATATAAAGATAAGCTTGTCCGAGGTCGTTATCGGGCAGCTAAACAAAAAATTCGCTTTCGCGAATAAAACGGGAGGACATTATGTCTGATAAAACCAGAGATGAACAGACCGATTTTCTGTTCAAAGCTATTCTCAGCCTGAGCGACCTTGATGAGTGCTATGCGTTTTTTGAGGATCTTTGCACCGTTTCCGAGATCCGTGAAATGGCAAAGCGTCTTACCGCCGCCAGAATGCTGAACAAGAATTACATTTATTCCGAGATTGCGGAGAAAACCGGACTCAGCACTGCAACGATCAGCCGTGTAAACCGTTGTCTTAAATACGGAAGCGACGGATACGCCGCTGTAATTCCGCGCATTGAAAAGCGCAGATGAGTTATTCCGCTATCGCTGAGTGCTACGATGCACTCAATTCCCATATTGACTACGAGGCATTCGCATCCTTTCTGAATAGAGAAATAAGAGCCGGCGGTATTTCCGACGGCTCTATTGTTCTTGACCTCGCCTGCGGTACGGGCAATATTACCCTGCCGCTTCTCACGCGCGGCTACGACATGATCGGCGTTGATCTTTCGGGTGATATGCTCAATATTGCAAGAAACAAAAAGGACGGTGACAAGGTTCTTTGGCTTTGTCAGGATATGCGCTCCTTTGAGCTTTACGGAACGGTAGGGGCTGTTGTGTGCTGTCTTGACAGTATAAATTATCTTACCTCGCGAAACGGGTTAAGTAAGTGCTTCTCTCTCGTTCACAACTATCTTGACCCGAACGGTATATTCATTTTTGACGTCAATACTCCGTACAAGTTCGAGCAGATTTACGGAAACAATCACTACATTCTTGAGGACAGCGGAATATACTGCGGTTGGCAGAACTATTTTGACAAAAAGTCGGGTCTTTGCGATTTTGAGCTTTCATTCTTCTACGAAAATGATGACGGAAGCTATACGCGTCTTGACGAAACGCAGACTGAAAGATGTTACTCGCTCAAAACCCTTTCAAATCTGCTTATTAAAAACGGATTTGAGATCACAAAAGTCATAGCTGATTTTGACGAAAATCCTGTAACCGATACCGACGAGCGCGCTTATTTTGTTTGCCGCGCAATAAAATGAGATATTATTCTTGATTTGTTCATTTATCGGTGATATCATATATTTAGTTACTTTTAGGAGTTTAAGATGAAAAGAATATTATCGCTCATTATAGCGCTTGTTACGGCTTTAACACTTTTTAGCGTTGCGATTCCCGCATCGGCAAAATCGGTTCACAAGAGTACAGTCAACCTTATAGGCATCAACCAGAATCAATCGGGTTCCGGATATAAATGGGACAACTACCACGATACTCTGACCCTCAACGGTATCAACATCAAGACTGCCGACGATTACGGCTTGAAGCTGCCTGACGGTGCTACCGTGGTTCTCAAGGGCGACAACTATATCGAAGCTAAAAAGGCAGCCATATTCATTGAGGCAAAGGTGGTTTTCAAAGGAAAAGGCACACTTACGCTCGTTTCCGAAAACGGGTTCTATTGCAGCTCGGCAGATAGCACCGATTCCCTTTCGATCCTCGGCGGTACATATAAGATCACAAGCACGGGCATAGGTATCGTTTCCGATTTTCACCGTGTTTCCTTTTCAAACTGTAAGGTGACTGTTAAGACTTCCTCCGATGTTGCGATCAAGGCGCAGTCGATCACTACCGGTGCCAATACCGTCATAAAGGCAAATGCCTCCATATCGGGTAAAGACAAGATACTCATTGAATCTTCTTCAATTACGGTAAACGCAAAAGGTCCCGCGCTCATTTCCGACAAACCCATCGTTTTCTCAAGGGTTACCGTTAAAGCGGGAGACAGCGCAAAAAAGCTTTCGGTTATCGACCTGCAAAGCGCTTCCTACGATGGGCAGAAATCAGTTAGGATTATTTCCAAATATGACGGTCAGAAAAAGAGCCTGTTCTTCGGTGACGGAGTTCCGAGATACGTCGACGTTATAGTTATGATACTTGGTATCGGAGGAGTTGCTTGCGCGGTTATTCTTCCTGTTCTTTATAAGAAGAAAAAAGCAAAGGAAGCCATCGCAAAGCGAGATGCTGAGCAATCTCGGAAGAAATCAAACAAAAAGTAACCTTTCCCCGCTTCGGCGGGGAATTTTACTTTAAAATTTACAAATTCCCACATATTGTTTATTGACTTTTTCTTTACGGTATTATATCATTATATCAGACAACGATCTTTGAGAGAATGATTATGAAGTTTTTAAGTAAAATTTCAATATTTCTGCTTTCCGCCGCCATTTTTATGTCGGCGCTTGTTGTCTTTGCGGGAAGTTCGGAGGAAATGACCCCCGAATGGCCGTATTTGAAGCTTACTATAAGCATTTCTGAAAAAAACAGAATTGAGGAAACAGACAAGAACGCATTGAACGCAAAAATATCAGATGCGGTCAGTGCGCCGTTCTTTGCATTAACGAGAGATTATCCCGATCTTACAATGTGGATCAAAGGCTTTAATCTAAAAAGCACGTATTCGCACAATGAATTGCCAACAAAAGAAGTATTCACGTTAATGAGCGTCGAATATACCCTCAACGGAAATCCGAAATACGGTGATCCGAGCGGTATGCTGAAGCAGCTTCAAGATGTTGTTGACGGATTTACTCCGTCGGGAGACACGATGTATGATAAGCTCGCGTCAATACACGACTATATCTGCAAGCGAAACACCTACATAAGAGAAAACGAGGGCGCGCCCTACTGTTATTCGGCTTACGGCTCGCTCGTTGACCGCAAGTCTGTTTGCGAGGGCTATGCAGAAGCCTTCAAGCTCCTTTGTGACAAGGTTGGCATCGACTGTGTTCTCGTGACGGGAATGTCGCTGCCCAATACCGACAACGATAATACGGAAGCACACATGTGGAATCTTGTCCGCATGGACGATGACGCTTGGTATGCCGTCGACGTCACATGGGATGACGCGGGTGACGTTGAAGGTAATTACAACTACTTCCTTGTCGGCACCGATACTGTTGTCCGCGGCAGAAAATTCAACGAAAGCCACCTTGCAAGCTACGATTTCATAACGATCGGAGGAGATACCAAAACGATTCCGTCTCTTGAGTATCCGATGCTTTCAAGCTCCTCCTACGATAAGGACAACGGAAAGACCGAGTACGTATACAGCACCAAGCGATACCACTATGATTTCCTTGACGATATTCAGAAGGAAATCTACGATAAGATGCTCGCGGCACTGCTCGATAATATACCGTCCGATCCGAGCAAAACTCCGGGTATCGAGACAACCGACAGCGTGACGACCACGCCAGAGAATACTACCGAGTCCCCTCAAACCACGCCGACTGAAACGACTACAAAAGAAGAGACTACCAAGGCGGATACGACTACTCCCGAAGAAACAACAACTAAGAAGGTCACGACTGAACCGCCTGAAGATACCACAACAGATATCGTGACCGTTCCAGTTGATACAACTCCGACCAGCACTACTAAGCCCCCCGTAACAAGCACTCAAAAGGAAACCGACCCACCCGTATCGAGCACTACCGTAAAACCCGATACCACGGTAACCGATACAGTCCATGATACTACGGAAAAGCCCGATGATACGGGAAGAGTAAGTACTTCGGATAAAAATAACGATCCGCACGAACGTGAAATGCAAAAGCTCTACGAGACCGTAACTACAGTTGTTATAGTAAGTGCTATCACCTGCCTTTCTATAATACTTGGATACTGCATAATCAGATACGCAAAGAAGAACAAATAACAATAATAAAAAACGCTGAAGATTTCTTCAGCGTTTTCTGATTTTAGTGAGTTATTGCCGCGGCACCGATTATGCCTGCGTCGTTTCCAAGCTCTGCAACGCATATCTTGGTCTTAAGCTCGCAACCTGCAGTAAACTGATCTCTTTCGGCAATTTCGATAACGGGATCAAGAAGGTAATGACCCTCGTTTGCGATACCGCCACCAATACAGAGTACGTTTGGCTGGAATATGTTAATGATATTCGTAACACCGCAAGCGAGATAGCTTACGTACTTATCGACAACTTCCTTGCCTGCCTTATCGCCCTGCTTCATTGCAGTAAAGGGCGTACGAGCGCTTGCATTATTGATGTCACCTCCGACAAGCTCCCACATAAGAGTGTCTTTGGTCTCGGCAAGCTTTTCTCTTGTCATTCTCGCGATCGCGGTAGCGGAGGAATACGCTTCCCAGCAGCCTTTTCGACCGCATGTGCACTGCTCGCCGTCATACTCGATTACCATGTGACCGATCTCGCCGCCTGCGTGGTTGAAGCCGCCGAAGATCTTACCGTTAATGATAATTCCGCTTCCGACACCTGTGCCGAGCGTTACCATTACGGCGGTTTCAGCACCCTTCGCCGCGCCGCCCATTGCTTCTCCGAGCGCCGCAGCGTTTGCATCGTTATCAACGTAAATATTCTCGATCGGGAGATACTTTTTAAGCACGTCTACGATCGGGTAATTATACATTCTGATATTGTTGGAAGAGATCACAACACCGTTTACCGGGTCGATCGAGCCTGGCGAGCCGATACCTGCATGAGCGATCTCGGAAACATCAATGTTGGCTTCACTGAGAAGCTTCATCGAAAGAGAAGCAATATCCTTTACGACTTCCTCAAGATCTCGCTCGGAAAGCGTCGGGGTGCTTCCCTTCTTAACTATCCTGTAATCTTCGTCAACTATTCCGATAGCGATGTTCGTACCGCCAAGGTCAACGCCAAGATAATACATAATGCTGATTCATTAAATTATTTATTCTTGAGAAGGTCGCGGATCTCGGCAAGAAGCTCTGACTGCTGAAGAACGCTTGCATCAAGGGCTGCCTGCTTAGCAGCAAGAGAATCTGCCGCTTCCTTAGCCTTAGCATCTGCTTCTGCCTTCTTAGCGGCTTCCTCAGCTGTCTTCTTTGCTTCGAGACGAGCTCTGGCGCGAGCGATGCTGTAAACAACCACGAAAATGCAAAGAGCGGTGATAAGGAAGTCGATTATCGTCTGAAGCCACGTTCCCCAAAGGATAGCGACCTCGGGGGTAGCAACGGTATCGGTAGCAAGACCTGTCGCTTCGTCGATAACGTAGGTCGCCTTGTGGATAACGGTCTTAAGCGAATCAAGACTTCCCTGCTTTACGAAGATACCGACAAACGGGTTGATTATGTAGTTTACAAGACCCGTGACGATCTTACCGAACGAGCCGCCGATTACAACACCGACTGCCATATCAATTACGTTACCCTTGGAAATAAACTTTTTGAATTCGCTGAAAAATTTCATTTGAATATCCTCCGAATTTAATTATTAAATTTATATTGATATTATATCTCAAATATTAATGCCTTGTCAAGGTAAAACGTCTTAAATCGTTCATTTTTGACCTTTTTCGAGTTCGAGAACATCGGTATGGAGAAATGCGTTTGCCGCGAGAGTGCTCGACATAGGGATAAACTTCTCGTATCCGCACTTTTTACAGAATATATGCACGCAATCTCCCTTAAATTCGAAGTCGCAATCAGGCTCGCCGTCCTCACAGCCGCACTTTATATCTCCGTCCTCGCGGAGTTCTGCGAGCATAAAGCGTACGACGTCCTCGATCTGCGCGTAATCGAGGCGGTATTCCTCGTCAACATTATCTTCACCGTCGACGGAATTTTTGCCCATCATGAAAGCTTCAAGATCGTCAAAGCCGGCTTCTTCAAGAAGCTCGACGAGATGAAGATCCGACTCCTTTGCGGCTTCTATAACCTTATCCTTTTCGCCTATAAAGCAGGTATCAAGACCCGAATAGGTGCAGTTGAGCGCGAGTATTTCGCGGTCAAAAAACGCGCCTGATGTTAACAGATAGCTATGCGGATTCGGACAGAACAGGCACGGAACGGTTATACGAAGCTTATCGTCGCCCGTATAGGTTATTTTAAGCTCCGAGCCGCCGCAGTCGCATTTCAGCTTGATAAGGTCGCCCGAAAGCGTGAAGATTCCAACGATACCGAAAATAAACTTTCCACAGGTTGGGCAACGGTATGCTATTGTGGTTTCTTTTGAATTGAGTATCATATTTATCCCTCGTAGTTAAGTCCTGCCGTTGGTTTTTTACTTGAATTCGGCTTGAACACTTCTTTTGCGGCGTCCTTATCGTAAACGATACATCTGCCTATCTCATGCTTTTCGCCGTATTCATAGTATATAATTACCTGCGCGCCGTCAACACCCTCAAGGTCAACGTTGTCAAACGCGATTCTGTAATAGCGGTACATCATCGCTTTATCGGTAATGTAGCAGTATTTCGTGTAGCGGTCCTTTACCTCACCGTCGGCTTCCGTAACAAGCTCGAAAACGAATTTGCCGACGCCGCTTGCATAATCCTCATATTCACGGCTGAGCACGTTGTATCGAAGCATAAACTGAAGCTGACCGATCTCTTTCGTATGGTATATTCTTCCGATATAGAAAAGGCGGCTTAATTCAGGGTCGTTAAATTCAGCAAGACGGCTGACCGTCAGCGTTCCGTTTTCCCTTTGCTCTATCGCCGCTTCGGTCCAGATATACTTCTTCATCTTACCTGTGCCGTCCTGGAGGCAGGCGCGCAAGGTAAGCCAGCCGAGCGAAACGATAAGTCCGACGGCAAGCGTTACTTTTATTATAAGTCCGAGCGTTTTAAGCGACTTCGGCGTGACAGAATCCTCAACGGGATCAAAGGCTTTTTTCATTTTACGTTCCTTCAGGTGAATTATTTATATTATTGTAGCACAAAAATCGCCTTCATTCAAGATAAATATAAAGAAAAATCGGCTTTTTAAGATAAAAAAGCGTTTAGGACTTGCAAAACGGTGCATCTTTGTGTTAAAATAGAGTATTCCTATGTAAAGGAGCCGTATTTATGGAAAACAACGAAGTAATCAAAAAGAAAATATTTTCGGGAGTTCAGCCGAGCGGTAAGCTTACTATCGGCAACTATCTCGGTTCTATAAAGAATTGGAAAGAGTTTGAAGAAAGCTACGACTGCATTTACTGCGTCGTTGACCTTCACGCGATAACAGTCCGTCAGGATCCTGCCGAGCTTCGCCGCAGAACCTACGAGACGCTCGCGCTTTATATCGCAAGCGGACTTGACCCCGAGAAGAACACGCTTTTCGTGCAGAGCCACGTTCCTGCTCATGCAGAGCTTGCTTGGGTGCTCAACTGCTATGCTATGCACGGCGAGCTTAACCGTATGACGCAGTTTAAGGACAAGAGCAAGAAGTACGCCGCTAACATCAACGCAGGTCTGTTCACCTACCCTGTTCTTATGGCATCGGATATTCTTCTTTATCAGACGAACCTCGTCCCCGTAGGTATCGACCAGATGCAGCATATCGAGCTTACGCGCGATATTGCGAACAGATTTAATCAGGTCTACGGCGAGACCTTCGCTATTCCCGAGGGATTTATCCCGAAGGCAGGCGCAAAGGTAATGTCGCTTGCCGAGCCGGAAAAGAAGATGAGCAAATCGGATACGAACACTAACGCATCTGTTTATATTCTTGATGGCAAGGACGATATAATCAGAAAGTTCAAGCGTGCGGTAACCGACTCTGACACCGTCGTTCGCCGCGCTGAAGGCAAGGACGGCATAAATAACCTTATGACGATCTACACCGCGTTTACAGGCAAGACTGACGCAGAGATCGAAAAGGAATTCGAGGGACTCGGTTACGGACACTTCTAGCTCGCAGTCGGCGAGACCGTCGCCGACGCACTCGCTCCCGTCAAGACCGAATTTGACCGTCTTATGGGCGACAAGGCGTACCTTGAAGGCGTAATGAAGGACGGCTCCGCAAGAGCTGCTTATCTTGCAAGAAAGACGCTATCTAAGGTTTACCGTAAGGTCGGATTTACACAGCCGAAGTGATAGAGAAAAGTAAAAGCAAGAACGGAAATCCGTTCTTGCTTTTTATTGTGCTTATTTATTATCTTGATATGTAATTTTTGCACCACACCTATGACAAAATATGCTGTCACGCATTAGTTCGGTTCCGCACTGTTTGCAAAACAACCTCTCACTGCTGGCGGAAATGTTATTTTCAGCATCATTAGCGCTAACGTCACAACTCTTTTTGTTTGACTCATCTGTGCTGAAAGCAACAATCAAAGTCGAAATAAGAGGTGAAAAAAGAAAACTGAGAAAAAAATACGTACTAAACCGTCTACCTTTTTTCCTTGCCCATAAACCCGGGATTAATGCCAACAAAATACAGCATAAAAAAACCTCTAAATACAATGGTTTTTCCTCCTAAAGTAAAAAGTGCGCCAACCGAAGCTGACGCACAAAAAATACATCGCTCCAATTGTCGCCAAACAAAATCTTTTACTTACCGCGAAAGTATATGCAAAAGAAGAGCATCTGTATTTTTATCAAAAAAAATAAAAATACACATACTTCCACAGTAAAAAGATTCGATTTTGTTTGGCGCTTTCATTTTATCACAGTAAAGAGATTTTGTCAATAGCGGGATTTTCTTTTATACCTTCTCCTGAGGGAGAAGGGGGACCACCGAAGGTGGTGGATGAGGAGTAATACCCCAATATAGAGAGTAATAAATTGTGAAAGCTCATTACATTCGCTTTGATATACTCTTAGACACCTCATCCGCCTCGTTACACTCGGCACCTTCTCCCGCTGGAGAAGGTAAGCGGCGGGAGCAAGCCCCCGCCCTACGGTGCGCCCAAACGACGTTACTTTACCGTTGGCACACGGTTGCTACGCAACCTACACCTCATCCGACAACCGCCCGAGATCCTTCGACTGCGCTCAGGATGACAGCGGGCGGTTGCCACCTTCCCCAAGGGGAAGGCAAGAAAAAAGCGCCCGAGGCGGAAACTGCTTTCAGCAGTTTTCCGCGGGGCGCTTTTTGATTATTAGTTCAGTTATATAGGTAATTCCGCAGCCGACCGCGTAGCAGATTATATCTATGAATGAAAATGACGTTCCGACCATAATCGCCACTATCGAATCGCGCGGTATTCCGAGCAGGTCAACGATTTTTACGAGTTGGAGAAGCTCGACCAAGAGTGCGAAGATGAAAACGTAAAGCGGCAAGAGCTTTATTCCCGTCGGTTTTACTATTCTGATAAGGCAATATATCAGTATAACGACGAGGATGTCTCCGACGTACGGGCGGACGAATGCGTCGTGCACGAATGCACCTATGAGTATTTCAATACACAGTAGGAGCAGAAACGCTATCAGGTACGCTGCGCGCAGCTTTTTATGCTTCATCTTTACCTCTTTTCAGCAAATTACTGCTGTTTTTTCTTTGCCGCCTGCGCCTTTTTACGGGTAGGCGTATCAAGAATTACCTTACGGAGACGAAGCCCCTTAGGAGTTACCTCGATAAGCTCGTCATCTGCGATAAACTCGATCGCTTCTTCAAGCGACATCGTCTTATGGGGGGTAAGAATAAGCTTTTCGTCCGCGCCCTTTGAACGGATCGCGGTGAGCTGCTTCGTCTTACAGGGGTTGATCTCGATATCGCCCTGCTTCGGGTTTTCTCCGACGATCATTCCCTCGTACACCTCTGTCTGAACGCCAACGAAAAGCTGTCCGCGCTCCTGCGAGTTAAAGAGACCGTAAGATGTCGTAATTCCCTTTTCCGACGCGACAAGCGAGCCCGTCTGACGGGAAGGCATATCGCCCTTGTAGGGATGATATCCCTCGAAAACTGTATTCATAATTCCCTCTCCGCGGGTCGCGGTGAGGAACTCACTTCTGTATCCGAAGAGGCAACGGGACGGGATAAGATAGTGAAGCTCCATACGGCTTCCGCGGTTGCCCATTTCAAGAAGCTCACCCTTACGCATATTGAGCTTTTCGATAACCGAGCCCATATACTGCTCAGGCACGTCGATCTGTACCTTTTCGTACGGCTCGTTCTTTACGCCGTCGATCTCCTTATAAAGCACGCGGGGAGTCGAGAGCGAAAGCTCATAGCCCTCACGTCTCATAGTTTCAACAAGTATCGAGAGGTGCATTTCTCCGCGTCCTGCAACCTTGAAGCTATCCGTCGTTTCGCCGTCCTCAACACGGAGAGAAACATCCTTAAGAAGCTCGCGGTAGAGACGGTCTCTTATCTGTCTTGTTGTAACGAACTTACCCTCGCGTCCTGCAAACGGGCTGTCGTTTACGGCGAAGGTCATTTCGATCGTCGGCTCACTTATCTTAACGAAAGGAAGCGGCTCGGGGTTGGTAACGGAGGTTATAGTATCACCGATCGTAATATTTTCAGCGCCCGAGAAGCAGACGATATCGCCTACGTTTGCACTTTCAACAGTTCTTCTGCCGAGACCGTCGAAGGTTTGAAGCGAAACGATTCTTGTTCTTACAGGGTTAGCGCCGGTGTGATAATTGCAAATAAGTGCTTCCTGATTTACCTTAACGGAACCGCGCTCGATGCGTCCGATTCCCATTCTTCCAACGTACTCGTTATAGTCGATAGAGGAAACGAGAAGCTGAAGCTCGCCGTTTTCGTCTCCCTCGGGAGCGGGAATATATTCAAGAATGGTATCAAAAAGCGGCTGAAGGTCAACGCCCGGCTCGTAGGGGGTGAACGATGCAGTACCAGCTCTTCCCGAGCAGAAAAGCATCGGCGAATCGAGCTGATCATCGGTTGCGTCGAGATCCATAAGAAGCTCAAGAACCTCGTCCTCGACCTCTTCGATACGCGCATCAGGCTTGTCGACTTTGTTTACTACGACGATGACGCGGTGGTTAAGCTCAAGCGCCTTCTGAAGCACGAAGCGCGTCTGCGGCATCGGTCCCTCTGCGGCGTCAACAAGCAGAATTACTCCGTTCACCATCTTGAGGATTCGCTCGACCTCGCCCGAGAAGTCTGCGTGTCCGGGGGTGTCTATAATATTGATCTTTACGTCCTTATAGTGTACCGCCGTGTTCTTTGCGAGGATTGTAATTCCTCTTTCCTTTTCAAGGGCGTTAGAGTCCATTACTCGCTCTTCCGTCGCCTGATTTTCACGGTATACACCGCCCTGCTTAAGCATCTGGTCGACGAGAGTCGTCTTACCGTGGTCAACGTGGGCTATGATCGCTATGTTTCTTAAATCGTTTCTTACCAAAACATTCACATTCCTTATCATTAAATTTAACAGTTAAGTATAACACATTATTCCGCTTTTTTCAATGATTTTTTCAACAAAGATGCATTTACTTGTCTTTTTTTAGTTGTACACTATTGATTTAAGGCATTTTGAGTGATATAATATGAAATTGATAATCATTTTCATATCGAGGTCAGAATGACGGCAGTAGAATGTAAGGACCTATGGCTTTCATACGGAAGCGCATCGGTCATCGAGGGGCTTTCCTTTTCGCTTGAAAGCGGAAAGTGCCTCTGCATAGCAGGTGAAAACGGAACGGGAAAAAGCACGCTTATCAAGGCGCTTCTCGGGCTAAAGGATGCCTCTCGCGGAGAGATCGTATTTTTTGACGGCGAGAAGAAGCACGGAGTCGGATATCTGCCGCAAAGAAGCGACGCGCAGAGCGATTTTCCCGCGTCGGTCTGGGAAGTAGTTCTATCAGGCAAGCTGACGAGCGGTAAGCGTTTTCCATTTTACACGAAAAAAGACAAGGAAGAAGCAAAGGCAAAGCTTGAGCTTCTTGATATTCTGCGTCTCAAAGACAAGAGCTTTGCGGAGCTTTCGGGCGGTCAGCAACAGAGAGTTCTGCTTGCACGCGCACTTTGTGCGGCTACCCAGCTTATACTCCTTGACGAGCCGGTAGCGGGTCTCGACCCAACGGCGACCTCCGAGTTTTACAAGATAATTCACCGTCTTAAGGACGAGGGCATAACCGTAATAATGGTTTCTCACGATATTCACTGCGCTCTTGCCGTTGCGGACAAGCTTCTCATTCTCCGTAACGACGGCTATTCATACACCGATGCCGCGCCGCACGAGCACGATCACGAGGGGGGCTGTAAGATATGACTGCGTTTATAAACGAGCTTCGGCTTATGTTCTCGCTCCACTCTATGGTATATGCGCTTGTGTGCGGAATACTGATTTCGGTATGTGCCGCGCTCCTCGGCGTTTGCCTCGTGCTTAAAAGATATTCGATGATCGGTGACGGACTTTCGCACGTCGCATTCGCTTCTCTTGCTATCGGGTCGGCGATGTCGATAGCACCTATGGCTTTGACTGTGCCTACGGTAGGTCTTTCTGCATTCGGGCTTTTGCGCCTCAACGAAAAGGGCAAAATGAAGGGCGACGCACTTACCGCTGTCATTTCTACAGGTGCGCTTGCCATCGGTACTGTAGCCGCTTCCCTTTCGCCCGGCTCTAACATTGATCTTAACGGCTATATGTTCGGATCAATTCTTGCCTTGAACGAAAGCGATCTAATTTGGTCAATCGTGCTTGCGGCGATCGTAATTCCGATCTACTGCCTCGTGTACAACCGCATTTTCTCTGTCACCTTCGATCCGAGCTTTGCAAAGGCAACGGGAGTCAAGGTGCGTCTGTACGATACAGTCCTCGCGCTTCTTTCCGCGGTTACTATCGTTATCGGTATGCGCTTTATGGGAACGCTTCTCATTTCCGCGCTTATCGTGTTTCCGCCCATGACGGCGATGAGATTGATGAAAAGCTTTAAGGGCGTCGTTATTCTGTCGGCTCTGCTTCCGATATTCGGATTTGCTATCGGACTTATCGGCTCATATTTTCTCTCAACTCCTGCCGGCGCGAGCGTCGTTTGCGTTGAGCTTATAATGTTCATCATCGCATCGCTCATTTCCTTACTCAAAAAGTTAAAAAAACCTGCAAAATAATGAAAGATCCCCTGCTTTTACAGGGGATTTCCGATTTTCCAAAAATTTTGCAATATTTTTTGCAAAAAGGTTTGAAATTTGTCGTGACATAGTGTATAATGTAAAAAGTAATAGTTTGAGGATATAGAAATGTGTAAGAAGAAAAACAAGAAAACAGAAAAACTCGAGATCTCTAAGGTCTGTATATACTGTGAAAATGCGACTGTAATTGCCGACGACGAAAACGTACTCTGTTCTCTTTGCGGCATCGTAAATAAGGAATTTTGCTGCAAGAAATTCGCTTACGATCCGCTGAAGCGCGTTCCGCGTCAAATGCCTCCGATGCCGAAGCTGACAGAGGAAGATCTGCTTATATAAAATCTCCGCCCGAGGAAATTCCTCGGGCTTTTTTATTCGAAATAAGAAATAATTATAACAATAAGAGAGAACAAATCGTTATACCGAAATGTTCTCTCTTTATTATTGCTTGATCATTCATTTTTCAATAATGATCTTGTATTTACTTTCTTTCTCGTCCGACGTGTGTGCCAAAATGACGTTTTCGCTTTCCATATATCCGAAAAGTGCAGTTAGGTGCGTAACGAATACGTATTTCGTTTTGAGCTTCGGCATGAAGCGGAGAATGTCGTATATGCTCTTCGTTCCCTCTTTATACGAGGTCGTCTGGAACGTCTCGTTAAGAAGCAGAAGCGAATAGGGCGTCAGCTTGTCGAGGATCGCCGCTATCTCTCTTGCCTCCTGGTCAAATCTTCCCCTTGCGTCGCCCTTGAGGAATTCCTCCTCTGCCGAGGAAAAATGTGAGAAAAATCCGCGGCGGATACTCATTGTTGCGCTTTCCGCAAGGACGGGAAGTCCTGCCTGCATAAAGAGCTGAGATGCCGCTATTGCGCGCAGATATACGGTCTTACCGCTGTCTGTAAGACCTTTTACGAGCAGTCCCGCTGTGTCGCCTTCAAGTGACAAATCGTTCGGAACGGTCTTTGCGCCGAGTCCGTTCGACAGTAGCACAAGCTCGCGCAGACCCGTAAGGGAAAAGCAGTCGCTTTCCTCGGGCAGGACCGTCGGTAGCGTAAGCGGAACACCCGATCCCTCCGCCTTTTCGGCGTAAAGAAGCGCGGCTTCGTAGAACATAAGCTCGTTTGAAAGTCCGAAAAACGCATCGTAAACGTCGTTAGTCACCTTTGTAAGTGCCGAATCAATACGCAAAAGCGCCTCGTTCAGAATATACTGCGCGTCGGTAAGCGGATCTTCACCCGCCTGCGACACAACTGCCTTTATCTCAACGCCGCCACCGTCCTTTTTCTTGCCAAACAGCTTTGACAGCCCGCTTGCTTCTGGCTTTTTATCGGTAATATCAGTAAGATCACAGCTAAGCAGGCGCAATGCGCGGTCAAGAGTGAATACAGCCGTGAAATTGAAGTCATCGGGGGTCTTGTACCTGAATCGCTGAGAGATATTAACAAGCTCTCCGAGTGCCTCGTTTTCTGTCATTCCGATACACCAATCACGAATTGCCGTAAGTCCCTCACTCTTTATCGGGTATTTTCCGAGTGTCTCACCGATCGTCCCGAAAAACGATGCGATCGTCGACGGGAATATTGCAGTCACTTTAAGCGAAGCAAAAGTGTGTTCGAGAAGCGCTTCGGAATTGATCTCCGAGCCGTTTCCGTTCACCGCGCCGAGCTTCATTTCCTGCCAGTCGCTCTTTATCTTGTCATAACGTAAAAATAACGTTTTGAGTGCGGGCAAAAGACCCTCAATGCTTTTAAGATCGGAATATATTTCCTGTCGGAAAAGTATATTTTCTTTTTTGGTAAGCGGTTTTTCAAGTACAGATAGGAAATATTCTGCACGCCTTTTATCGCTGACGATCTCTTTGATCGCGCGGTCTGCGGAAATATCGTATATGACCTGACATTCCGCGTAATTATCGGGGATCTTATTAAGAAGGCTGAATCTCATTATCTATCCTCCCCGTTTCCGAGCTTGCCGAAGCGGTTTTCAAGCGCTTCAAAGGTAAGTCCGCATCTTACAAGAATGTCCTTCGCATACGAGCCGCCAACGCTCTTTTGACGCGCTATTTTGTAGGTGCGGCGGTTTTCGTCGTTCAAGTCGATAAGGACGTTAAGATACGGTATTTCGCTCTCACTTAGACCGTGCTGATGCGTAATATAGAGGCCGAAAATGCGCTTGCTCCAAAGCTCATTCGCAAGCTTTTCGGTCATTTTTACTGCGTTTTCCTCGTTCGTTGTCGAATAGGTCTCGTTAAGAAGAACGAGCGAGTTTTCGTCCATATTCTCAAGGATAGCGTTCACGCGATTATTTTCCTCAACGAAGCGTCCGCTTCCGTCAAAGCGCTCATCACGCGGAAAATGTGCAAATACAGAGCTTATATCCGATATAGTCGCGCTCTGACACGGAACAGGGCATCCGAGAAGAAACATAAGAACTGCAATACCAACGGTACGAAGATACGTCGTTTTTCCCCCGCCGTTCGCACCTGTCAGGAAGTAGAACGGCTCCTCGGTCGTAAACCTTACGTCGTTAGGGATAATATTCGTTTCGTTTTTGGCAAGAAGCGAAACATCATACGCCTCGGTAATATTTATTATTCTTCCCTCTCCGACCGTCGGATAGGTAAGCGGTATTCCCGCATCGGTGATCCTGTCGGTGAAATCGAGCATTGTCAGATAGAACTCGATCTCCTTGCGATAATAGACGATGTTCGGGCGATAATAGGAAAGATATTCGCTTTTGAAGGCTTTTAGCTTCCTCATAAGCTCGGGGTTAAGCGATGCAGCGCCGTTTATAATATCGGGAGAGATCTCACGGCTCTCGGGATTCTTCACCTTAGGAACGTCGGTTCCGAGGGTTTTTGCACATGAGATTATGCCACCAAGGAACGTGTCGGCACCGCCCTCGAAAATTCTTACTGTGCTTCCCGAAACGCAAAGAGAATTTGTAAGCAGCTTTTGGGCATCGGGAAGAAGAGCCGAAAGCTCCTCTGTCATATTCACATATTTCTCTTCTGCCTTTTCTTTTTGCATTTCATTTGCAAATCTGCTTGTCAGCGGATCGGAAAGATCACAGCCTGATGCCCCCTCGGTAAAGCTTCTTACAGCTTCACAAAGGAAGAAGAATATGACGGATTTTTCTTCGTCTGTCTGCGCATCGTTAAATGCGGAATTAAGTGCATGAAGATCGCATGCGATCTCGAAAAGTGCTTTGAATTTATCTCTGTTTGAACTGTCATTCAAGCGCCGAAAAAGCTCCTGCCTCGGGAGAATATTCTCCTTTTCGCAGGGCACGCAAGCGCTTTTAGCAACTCTTTTCGGTATAAAATTAAGAAGCTGAAGATCTTCAAAAACCGATATATCTATCGCCTTTTTATTCGGCTTCGTATAGTATAGCAGGCTCGGATATCCCATTTAGATTTTTCCCTTCTTGTTCTTTCCTTTCAATTATACCCGTTAATTCACCTAAGTGCAAGTATTAATTGTAAATATTTCCTTCCTTTACTATTGAAAAGAAGCACTTTTTGTGGTATAATTTTCTTATTAATTATATGGAGAGTGCTATTTTGCTTACAGACAGATTTTTTATGCCCGATCTGTATCTTGACGATATATACGGGATCACACCCGAGATGCTCAAAGAACGCGGAATAAAGGCAGTGCTTCTTGATATTGATAACACGCTTGTAACCTATGACGATCCGAAGCCGACAGAAAGCGTTCTTAATTGGCTTGACTCGCTTAACCGTGTTGGGATTTCAGCGGCGTTCATATCAAATAACCACAAGGACAGAGTCGAGCTTTTCAATTCCGACCTCAAATTCTTCGCAACGTGGGACAGCCATAAGCCGTCGGGCAAATGCTACCGCGCGGCGATGAAATTCCTTGGAACCGATACGACGAACACAGCCGTTATCGGAGATCAGGTGTTTACCGACGTTTGGAGCGCGAAGCGACTTGGACTTTTCGCAATTCTTGTCAAGCCGATAAAGGACAAGACCTCCCTTTTCTTCCGTTCAAAGAGAGCGCTTGAAAAACCGATACTTCGTCGTTATAAAAAGAAGCATGGAGAGAACGCAAGGTGAGCGTTTTTCTCTGCCCGAAGTGCCGTAAAGCTCTATCGCAAATCGGAAATTCTCTTAAATGTGAAAACGGGCATTGCTTCGATATTGCCTCCGAGGGATACGTCAACCTCGTTATGGGCAAAATAAGCGGCGGCGACAGTCCCGATATGTGCCGTGCAAGACACGATTTTCTGAACGCAGGCTACTACGAGCCGTTTGCAAAAGGTATTTCGGCAGTCATAAAGGAATTTTCTGCTTCAAAAATATGCGATGCCGGTTGCGGTGAGGGATACTATTCACGAATTATAAAAAATGAAAATCCAAGTATCAAGATCGTTGGATTTGATCTTGCTAAAACCTCCATCAAGCTGGCTTCCAAGGCTGAAAAAGGAAAGGCTGACCCCGTCAGCTACGCCGTCTGCGGCATTTTTGATATGCCGCTTTCCGATAACAGCTGCGATGCTCTTATATCGGTATTTGCTCCCGTTCCCGATAAGGAAGCACGACGTATACTCAAGGACGGCGGAATAATGGTTGTCTG
>JAZNTT010000092.1:0-9365 GCA_045591885.1 Eubacteriales bacterium
GCTTCCCGACCTTAATATTGCCCTTATACACGGCAGGATGAAGAGTGCAGAAAAGGACGCGGTGATGAAGGATTTTGCCGCAGGCAAGACCGACGTTCTCGTCTCAACAACCGTAATTGAGGTCGGCGTAAACGTGCCGAATGCGTCTCTTATGATAGTTGAAAACGCAGATAGGTTTGGTCTGTCCCAGCTTCATCAGCTTCGCGGACGCGTCGGACGCGGAAACAAAAAGGCATACTGCGTTCTCGTTTCGGATAACGCAGGCGAGAACGCGAAAAAGCGTCTTGACGTCATGAGAACGACCTACGACGGCTATAAGATCGCCGAGTACGATCTCAAGTTCCGAGGCCCCGGCGACTACTTCCCGAGGGGGAACGGAAACGCGCGTCAAAGCGGAAGCTTCGGCACGATGGTAAACGCCGATATGCTGACCTTAAAGGAAGCGATGACAACAGCGGAAGCGGTGCTTGCCGCCGACCCTAACCTTGAAAACGAAGAAAATCTTTACGCGGCTTTTCTTACCCGACAGCTTATGTCGGCAGACGAAAAGGCGATGCAATAGACTATACCTTCTCCAGTGGGAGAATGGTGCAAGTGGCAAGCCACGGTCGGATGAGGTGTCTGCTTCAAGTTCTTCGCTTTTAACCAAAATCACTAACACGCACACAATACAACACACATAGGAGTCACTATGAACAAAATTACAAGCTTTACCGTCGACCACGACAAGATAACCCCGGGAATCTACATTTCCAGAATCGACGGCGATATAACGACCTTTGACCTGCGCACAAGAACACCTAACGCAGGCGACTACATGGACGACCTCACCATGCACTCGGTTGAGCACATGATGGCTACGTTTTTGCGCAATTCCGATATAAAGGACAGCGTTATCTACTTCGGACCTATGGGCTGTCAGACGGGCTTTTACCTGCTTACGCGCGATATCTTACCCGAAAAGGTGCTTGAAATAGTCAAAAAGTGCCTTAAAATGACAGTCGAGCACGACGGCGAGATGTTTGGCGCTAAGCGCAAGGAATGCGGCAATTACAAAAATCTGTCGCTCGACGCGGCAAAAGCGGAGTGCGCGCGGTATCTGACTGCACTTGAAAGCAAGGAGAACGATTTTAAGTATGAATAATAACATGATCGGCATAATCTGCGCGATGAACAAGGAAGCGTGCGGAATTATCGAAAGAATGACCGAGGTTACCTCAGAAGAGATAAGCGGAGTTACCTTTAACAAAGGTAAAATTAACGGTAAGGACTGCGTCATTGCGGTCTGCGGAATCGGAAAGGTGTTTGCCGCACTTTGCGCTCAGACTATGATACTCACCTATTCCCCGTCGCTCATTATAAACAGCGGCGTTGCGGGCGGACTTCATCCGTCACTTAAGGTCTGCGATATAACCGTCGCGACCTCGCTCGTTCAGCACGATATGGACACTTCGGCAATAGGTGACCCCAAGGGGCTTATTTCGGGCATAAACATAATCAATATCCCGACAGATGAAGAAGCAACGGCGCGTCTGACGACCGCCGCAGAAAGCTGTGGAATCAACGTAATAAACGGCGTTATCGCAACGGGTGACAAGTTCATCGCATCTGACGATGACAAAAAATCTATCGTCGATAATTTTTCCGCCATCGCCTGCGAAATGGAGGGCGGAGCTATCGCTCAGGTCTGCTACGTCAATAAAACCCCTGTCTGCGTTATGCGCGCGATCTCCGACGGCGGCGACGACAGCGCAACCCTCGATTACCCGACCTTTGCAAGGCTCGCATCCGAGCAATCGGTTAAGGTAATAATGAAATTCTTTGAATAATCAAAGCTAAAAAAAGCACCCCCGTTTTCGGGCATAGCCATAACACTACCGGACGCGCACAAGTGCGCTTTTTCCTTTCAATTATCATATAAATCCCAAGACGCTCATTTTAGGCGGGATGCTCACCAATTAATTGAGACTTTTTCATGATTGAATCCTCCAAATATGTTTTTTGTTTTGACCGGAAGGTCTTTGCAATTATAACATATTTGGAGGATTCTTTTTCATCGGTCAACCTATACCGAACCACGCGGATATCGCTTGGTTTTCGGTTACAAAAAAGAACCCACGGTTAACCGTGGGTTCCCATATTAAAGATCAACTTTTATGACCTGATTTTTTTCTGCACTTTCAAAGGTATATTCCATAACCTTCATTACGCGGCGCATCTGATCGTGAGTAACGATCTGAGTTTCCTTGCCATCGATAGCTTTGCAGAAATTGCGGTAGAAATCGTGAACGTCGGACGGCGGCATCGGCACTTCAAACGTGTCAACGGTGTCCTCATCACGGGGCGCCATAGTCTTTGTGAGACCCGACTCTGCCTTGATGGGCGTAGCGTCCTTTTCCTCGCCGACGCGCTTAACAACAACCTTCATCGGCTCGTTCCAGTTTACGATTATCGCAGTACCCTTATCGCCTCTTGCATAGAAGCGGGGCATATTTATGTAGTTGCTCGTACCGACCTCAATAGTATAATCGACGCCGTTTTCAAAGCCGAGAACGATATGACATCCGTCATCGACCTCGGTATTTGTAACGTGGTCAAGACGCGCGTAGATGCTCTTAATCTTAACGTCCTCAAGGATCATTATCGCTTGGTCTATAAGATGCACACCCCAGTCGAGGACCATTCCGCCGCCCTCGCTCTTGACCTTTCGCCAGTCACCGGGAATACCGCGAGAGCCGTGGATACGGCTTTCTATATTGAGCATCTTACCGATAGTACCCTTTTTGTAGAGATCGGCAATACGCATTTTATCGGTGTCCCAACGGCGGTTTTGGTGAACCGTAAAAAGCTTGCCAACCTTGTTCGCAACGGCAATTACCGCCTCAAGCTCCTCGGAATTCATACAAACAGGCTTCTCGGAAATTACGTTCTTGCCTGCATTAAGCGCGGCGATTGCGATCTCCTTGTGGTGATCGTTAGGGGTAGCGATCGTTATGATGTCAACCTCGGGATCATTAAGCACCTCGTCAAGCGTGTTATAAGCGCGGATTCCGTTCTCGATAGCAAGCGCGCGGCGCTCTTCCTTGATGTCATAAATGCCCGCAAGCTCGACAACATCGCTCTTCTGTGCAAATCCAACGTGCCATCCGCCCATTCCGCCGTAACCGACGACTACTAATTTCTTTTTATCTGCCATTTCTCTTTCCTCACAGAAAATATTATTATGCCCAGCTCATGGTTCCGGGCTTGGTATCGTTAATGATAAGGGGACGAAGGAAGTCAACCGCCTTCTTAAGTCCCTCGTCGATGGACATTAAGCTGTCCTCATGCTTTATCGACATAACTCTGTCGTAGCCGCTCAGCTGAAGCGCCGAGATCATATCTCTCCAGTAGCTTGCATCGTTACCGAAGCCGACTGCACGGAAGATCCACGAGCGGTTAAGCTCGTCCCCGTAATGCTTGGTATCAAGCACGCCGTTCTTTGCGGTATTGTACCTATCTATCTTGATATCCTTTGCGTTAACGTGATAGATAGCGCCCGCAAGCTCGCGTATAGCCGCAACGGGATCTATTCCCTGCCAGATGAGATGCGACGGGTCAAAGTTCGCGCCGAGCGTATCACCGACCTCTTTTCTTATGCGCAGCATAGTCTCGGGGTTGTATACGCAGAAGCCGGGATGCATCTCGAATGCGATTCTCGTTACGCCGTGCTCACGAGCAAAAGCGGCGGTATCGTGCCAGTAAGGCAGAAGCACATCGTTCCACTGCCACTCGAGGATCTTAAGGAAATCGTCAGGCCAGGGGCAGGTCACCCAGTTTGGATACTTTGCGCCCTCGTGGTCACCGGGGCAGCCCGAGAAGGTAATTACTGTGTCGATTTCAAGCTGCTCTGCAAGCAGAACGGCATTTTTGAAATCGGCGTCAAAGCGCTTCGCAATATCCTTGTCGGGATGAACCGGGTTTCCGTGCGCTGCGAGTGCGCAGATATTGATCGAGTGCTTATTGAAGGTCTCGCGAAACTTGTAAAACTCATTTTTATCGGTAAGAAGAACGGCAGGATCGCAGTGACTCTTTCCGGCATATCCGCCTGCACCGATCTCGACGGTATCAACGCCGATGCTGTTCATTATCGAAAGAGTTTCATCAAGAGTTTTTGTGCCGTAGAGGTTCGCAAGAACACTTAATTTCATAGTTATTTATCGCACCTTTCGTTATCAGAATCTGTAAATATCGCCGGTCTTGGACGATTCGTAGATACCCTCAAGGATTCTCGTTACGCAGTACGCCTGCTCGGGAAGCGTCGACGGTTCGGTTCCGTTCTTTATAGCATCAATAAAGAGCCGTGCCTCGCGTATAGAGGGGATAGCAGCGCCGTTTCCACCATTTAATACAACACTGCCTGTATCCATCTTCGATTCGGTAACACTCTGGCAACCGCCAACGATCGAATTAATGCGAACAAGCTTGTCGGCAACCATATCTCCGCCTGCCTTGGTTCCGCAAACAGAGGTAACCGCTTCTCTTACGTCAAGGGTATTGAGCGCCCAAGAGGAGCGAAGAACGATAGTTGCGCCGTTTTCCATTACGACAAATCCGAAAGCCGAATCCTCAACGGTAAACTTTTCGGGATCCCAGTCGCCCCATACGTTACCGGTTTTGGTATCCTTGTTAAGCTTGTGATAGGTTGTACCTACACAGTACTTAGGCTTATAGTTATCCATTATCCAGAGGGTGAGGTCAAGCGCATGCGTTCCGATATCGATAAGCGGACCGCCGCCCTGCTCGTATTCGTTGAGGAAAACGCCCCACGTCGGAACAGCTCTGCGACGAAGCGCGGTTGCCTCCGCATAATAGATATCTCCGAAGGTACCGTCAATTGCCTGCTTCTTCATAAACTGCGAGTCGCTTCTCTGACGGCTTTGGTAACCGACAGTAAGAACCTTACCCGTTTCCTTCGCTGCATCTACCATCTTCTTCGCCTCGGCAGAGTTTATCGCCATAGGCTTTTCGCACATAACGTGCTTTCCCGCGTGAAGAGCATCAACGGTTATGAAGGAATGGGAACGGTTAGGCGTGCAAACGTGTACCGCTTCGATCTCAGGATCAAGAAGAAGCTCTTTATAATCGGCATAAACCTTTGCATCCGGAGTACCGTACTCCTTAGCCGCTTTCTCAGCTCTTTCGGGTACAATGTCGCAGAACGCAACCATCTGAACGTCGTTCAGGGTTTTGAGGGATGGCATATGCTTTTTGTTAGCAATTCTTCCGCAGCCTATGATTCCCACCTTAATAATTCGTTCACTCATTTCAGTTCTCCTTTTTACCGTGCCGCCGCATGGGCAACACGTATCTCTGTTCAAATTATATAATGTACAACAAACTATGTCAAGGAAAAAACTTGACATTATTGCATCATTTTTGCTGTTTTTCAAGCTTTGTCATTACTTTTCCCCAATCAAAAAGCTCACCGGGATCGGTTTTAAGCGAGCTGTATTCCGAATGACCGATTATATGGTCGCGGTCGATCGGTACCGACCAGCGATGACATATATCGGATAGAAGCGCAACAAGCGACTCATACTGCTCGTCGGTAAATCCTATAAACGCCTTCGGAATCGAGTTGTAATACGACGAAGAAACGTATTGCTTCATATCGTTTTTCGAGCCGATAGCGGTCAGCTCAATGCCGATACTGTACTTGTTCATCTTGTTCGTATACTTTTCTTCACCGTTCCAAACACCCTTGCCCGCATGCCAGGCGACGCGCTGCTCGGGAATCCAGCACTGTATCGTTCCGTCACGCAAAATAATATAGTTTATGCTGACACTGTTCTTCTCGAACGTCTTTTTTATGTTAGCGGCGTTAAACGGGTCATTTTTATTATTCACGACCTCGGAGCAGAAATGCACCATAACGTACTCGACAGGATATTCTCTTACCGACGAATACTCTTCTGTATCCATTAAGTCCTTTATCGCAAGCTCGGATATTATCTCGGGATCGGATGGCGGGGCAAGAGCCTCCGCATCGCTTCCCTGCCCGAGCGGCTTAACGCCCGACGTTGCACTTTCGATTCCGTCGCCGCGCGAGCACGAGGCGAGAAGTAACGCTGTAATAAGAAATGCCAAAGCGGCTCTTTTCATATCGTTTTTCCTTTTCGAATTGCAAATAAGCCCCGTGAAAACCACGGGGCTGCTTTTAACTGAGCAGTGCTCTGTCTGAAGCAAATTCCGCGCCCGATGCCTTTGTGAACATCTCAAGCAGTGCTTCAATAGTAAGATTCTTCTTTTCCTCGCCGCGAACGTCAAGGATGACCTTACCAGCGTTCATCATGATAAGACGGTTACCGTAAGCGATTGCGTCTTTCATGTTGTGAGTTACCATAAGCGCTGTAAGCGAGTTTTCCTTGACAAGACGGTCGGTGATTTCAAGGACCTTCGCCGCGGTCTTCGGGTCAAGAGCGGCTGTATGCTCATCGAGGAGCAGAAGCTTCGGGCGCTTAAGCGTTGCCATAAGAAGCGTTATTGCCTGACGCTGACCGCCTGAAAGAAGACCCATTTTCGTCGTCATTCTCGTTTCAAGACCAAGGTCAAGCTGCTTAAGCAGCTCCTTATACTTCGCCTTGTCCTTTTTAGTGATCGCCCAACTGAAGCCGCGCGTTTTTCCGCGTCTGTCGGCGATAGCAAGGTTCTCCTCTACCCACATATCGGCGGCAGTTCCCATCATGGGATCCTGGAAAACGCGTCCGATATATTTTGCTCTCTTGTGCTCGGGCAGACGGGTTACGTCAACGCCGTCTATCACGATGCTTCCCGCATCGACGGGATAAACACCTGCGACCATATTAAGTATAGTCGATTTACCCGCACCGTTACCGCCGATGACGGTTACGAAATCGCCGTCTTCAAGGGTAAGCGAAACGTCGGAAAGGGCTTTCTTTTCGTTAACGGTACCGCCGTTGAATATTTTCGTTACGTTTTTGATCTCAAGCATCTGCCTTTACCTCCTTCTTTACCTTCTTCTTGCCGTATCTCTTTTTTAGGTAAGGAACTCCGAGGAATACCGCAATTATCGCCGCGGAGAGCATTTTAAGAAGATCTGCCCTGATATCGAAGAATAGGACGAGCTGGTATACGAGGAAGTAGATTATACCGCCGAGGATAACGCCGATGAGACGCGGGATGAATCCCGAGGAGATCTTGGAAACGATTGCCTCACCGACAACGACCGCCGCAAGACCGATAACGATTGCACCGCGACCCATATTGATATTATAGCCGTTGCTGTATTGAACGAGAAGCGCACCCGAAAGAGCAACTATACCGTTACTGATAACGAGACCGAGAACCTTTGCAAAGCTCGTATTTATGCCCTGCGCACGGCTCATATTCGGGTTGTTACCCGTTGCACGGAGCGACGCGCCAAGCTCTGTGCCGAAGAACCAGTAAAGTATCGCGATGACGACAGCAACGAAGCCGACAAGGATAAGGTCCGTGCTTCCGATGCGTTCTTCAAGCGGAACAATAGGAAGGAGATCTTGCTCAAAGAAGGTAAAGGATAAGCTCGAGTCGGCGAGCATAAGGTTGACAGTCCATAGTGACTGCTGAGTAAGTATTCCTGCAAGTATCGGAGGAATACCGAGCGCGGTATGAAGAAGTCCCGTAACGAGGCCGCACACCATTCCCGCAAGGGTGGCAAGCAAAATTGCGACCCAGATATTCATTCCGCTCTGGAAAGCGACGATACAAACCGCCGCACCCGTTACAATAGAGCCGTCAACGGTAAGATCGGCAATATCGAGTATGCGGAACGTGATAAACACGCCGATGGCCATAATGCCCCAGATCATACCCTGTGCGGCAATACTCGGAGCAGTACCGCCCAAATAGCTGAAAAATTCCTTAAAAAAGTCCATTTCAAATATCCTCTTTAAAACGCAGAGTGCGGAGCCGCATTTTCACGCGGCTCCGTTTCTGACTATATTGCAATTATTTTATTATTTCTCGTCGCCCATGTCAATAGCAACGTAGCCGGCAGCTTCAAGAGCCGCGGTATCGATACCGAGCTGTGCGCACTTAACGGGGTTATACATCTTGGTAAACTCGGTAGCGTATTTAATAGGCATATCGGTGACCGAAATATCGCCGTCAAGGATCTTAATTGCCATCTTACCGGTTGCAACGCCGAGATCGTAGTAGTCGATGGAAAGAGTAGCAACTCCGCAGCCGGAGCAGATTCCGGACTCGCCTGCAATAAGGGGAGTGCTTCCGATAGCACCGTTGATAGCACCTGCGCAGTTAGCAACGGTATTGTCGGTCGGAGCGTAAATAACGTCACATTTTGCAGCAGCAGCCGCAACGGAAGCTACGTCGTTAGAATCGGAGAAGGGATATTCCTTGATGTCCGACTTCTTGATTCCGAGCTTAACAAGCTCGTCCTTGATGACCTTGACCTGATACTTGGAATTTGCCTCTGCCGAGCAGTAAAGAAGTGCTACGGTCTTTGCCTCAGGGAAGAGGTCCTTTACCATCTTCGCCTGCTGGTCAAGCGGAGCAAGGTCGGCAGTACCGGAAATGTTCTTACCGACAGTACCCGAGAAATTCTTGATTCCGAGAGCAACGCCATACTCGGTGATCGAGGTGCCGAGGATCGGGATCTTTCTCGTTCCGCCGACTGCCGCCTGAAGCGCGGGAGTAGCGTTAGCCATAATAAGATCGACCTTCTTGCTTACGAAATTGTTTACGATGGTGGTGCAAACAGGGATCTCGTTGCCCGCGTTTTCGGTAAGGAACTCTACGTTCTCCTCACCAAGCTCTGCAACAAGAGCATCCTTAAAGCCCTGGGTGGCCGCGTCGAGCGCGGGGTGAGGGACAAGCTGGCAGATACCGACAAGGTACTTGCCGTCGTCCTCGGTGGGCGTATCACAAGAAGCGAGCACTACAAGGGATACACACATAAGTGCTGCCAAAACAATGCTTAAAAATTTTTTCATGGTCTTTTTTCTCCGTTTCCTTCGCGCGTCCTATCGTCTGCAAGGCTTCGCGCGAATAAGAATTGCTTTATAAAATAAAGTAGTTCTATTATACCACTCTTGAAAGTCCGTGTCAATTAATTTTTTGAAATTCGTGGATTTTTGGGGATATTTTACAAAATAAATAATTGTGAATTATGCACTATAACGCAATAAAGGCGTCGGGAGCACCCAAACGCCTTGATTTTGTCGGTTTTTCTATTAGATTTAAAGCTTTCCTCAATCCGCCCTTGCGACCTTTGTGATAATATCGACACAGCCCTCAAATCCGATCGTGCCGCTGTCGAGCATAAGGTGATAGTTTTCAAGCGCACCCCACTCGCGCATCGAGAA
>JAZNTT010000093.1:0-20342 GCA_045591885.1 Eubacteriales bacterium
AATCAACAAGCTTCTCGGTACAGAGCGCCTTATCGTTTCCGACGTTGCGGGAACCACAAGAGACGCGATAGATACCGCGCTCGAAAACGAGCACGGAAAGTACGTCCTTATTGATACTGCCGGAATACGCCGTCAAAGCAAGGTTGACGATCCTATCGAAAAATACAGCGTTCTCCGCGCAAAGCTGGCAGTCGAAAGAGCTGACGTTTGCGTTATCATGATAGACGCGAACGAGGGAATTACCGAGCAGGACGAAAGAATTGCGGGTATTGCCCACGAGGCAGGGAAGCCGTCGGTGATCTGCATCAACAAATGGGACCTTATTGAAAAGGATAACAATACCGTCAAGGAATTTACCGAGAAGGTATATCAGGCGTTTTCTTATATGACTTATGCCGAGGTTATCTACCTTTCGGCAAAGACGGGTCAGCGCGTTGATAAGCTTTACGGCCTTATAAACGACGCGTACGAGCAGAGCAGACGCCGTATTACGACGGGAATCCTAAACGACGTTCTTTCCGACGCGACGGCTCGCGTACAGCCGCCGTCCGATAAGGGAAAGTATCTCAAGGTATACTATATGACTCAGATCGGCGTTCAGCCGCCTACCTTCGTCATATTCTGTAATTCCGTTGAGCTTTTCCATTTCTCGTACCGTAGATACATTGAAAATTGTCTGCGCGATACCTTTGGATTTAAGGGTACGCCCATCAAGATCATAATCCGCGAACGCGGGGAGGATAGCGGCAAATGATGCTTTTTAATACTGTTACGACCGCTCTCGATCCTGAAAAGTTTGAAGCTTTCAGACGCTATATTACCTACTCTTACGCACGCGGTCCGCTTGGACGTATGATGCTTGAAGGAAAGATCGACGGATGGGTTTATTATACGGTAGCAATTGCTATTGCCGTCCTCGGCTATTTCCTCGGAAGTATGAATTTCGCGGTTATAATTTCAAGGCTGAAATTCCACGAGGATATAAGAGCGAAGGGAAGCGGAAATGCGGGTGCGACCAATATGTCGCGCACCTACGGCAAGGCGGCAGGAATTGCGACTCTTGTCGGTGATATTCTCAAGACCGTCATCCCCGTGCTGGTTGCGAGATTGCTTGTCGGCGAGGTGTTCGGCTATCTTACGGGACTTATGTGCGCACTCGGTCACGCGTTCCCGTGTTACTATAAATTCAAGGGCGGAAAGTGCGTTGCCGTTACAGCGGCTGTGCTTCTCATTATGGAGCCGATTGCTTTCTTATTCCTGTTCATAATATTTGCAGCAGTTGTCCTCGCAACGAAGTACGTTTCGCTTGCTTCGATATTTACTGCCCTTATTTCCCCCGTCATCATACATAACTTTATTAAGAATAAATGTTACGGCGGCGGTCATATAGGAATTATCTTTTTGATCGTCCAGTGTTTGCTTGTCGTATTCCTTCACAGAGAGAACATTAAGCGTCTTCTTGACGGAAAAGAGAACAAATTCGTCTTCAAAAAGAAAAAAACCGAAAATAATGGCGAGGAAAAATAAATTTTTTGAAAAAGAGTATTGCATTTTTTGAAAACTTGTGATATACTTACCAAGTATGAATTTCTAAATAAGAAATATTGACTAATTTCAGATATATGGATGGAGGTGTCCTAAAGATGGCAAAGTGTGATATCTGCGGCAAGGGCGTTGTTTTTGGTCTTAACGTTTCCCATTCCAACCGCAAGACCGCAAGAACCTGGAAGCCCAACGTAAGAAAGGTTAAGGCAGTTGTAAACGGTACTAACAAGACCGTTCACGTATGCTCCCGTTGCCTGCGCTCGGGTAAAGTAGAAAGAGCTTAATAAGAGAGAGCCGAAAAACAGCTCTATAACTATGCTCAAACGACCGAATGGCAACGATTTGCCGTTCGGTCTTTTTCTTGGAGAAATATGAAGATTCTTGTTGACGCTAAGATGTCATCTAAGGCGCGTAACTCGCTTTCAATCTACGGTGAGGTCATTTCCTTGCCTAAATGGAAGGAACTCCCTGAGCCGGTATCGTCGCACCCCGATATGCTTTTTTATCCCTTGCCCGACGGAAAGATTCTTGTCGGTCGGGATTATTATAACGAAAATTGCGGCTTTTTTGAGCCGCTTCCGTGTAATTTCGTCTTTGACGAAAAAACGCCGAGCGGAGAATACCCGTTCGACGTGCGATTTGACTGTCTTGGCGTTGATGGCGTTCTTTACGGAAAAGAAGGCTTTGTTTCGGAAATTGCTAAGGCGTATTATCCGTCATTCGTTTCCGTAAAGCAGGGATATACCAGATGCTCCGTTGCGATGCTTTCGGAAAAATGTGCCGTTACTGCCGATCGAGGAATCGCCTCGGCGCTAAGTAAAAACGGAATTGACGTTCTTGTGATCAGACCCGGTCACATAGAATTAAAGGGATATGATAGCGGATTTATCGGCGGCGCAGGTGCGCTTATAAGCGGCGGTGTTTACGGATTCTTTGGGGATCTGCTCTCGCATCCCGACGGCGAAATGATTGCTGAATTTGCCGATCGGCATAAAATAAAAGCCGTGTCGCTTTCGGATGAACCTTTAAGCGACAACGGCGGTCTTCTCATTCTTCGAGAAGCTCAGCTTCGGTAACCTCGCCCTCTTCCTCGATTCGCGTAAGCTCGGCGAAATACTCGTCGAGGACGGTTTTTTCGAGAAGCGTGCGGAAGTCCGAATTTATGGGATGTATTATATCCCTGTACGTGCCGTCCGGATTTTTGCGGCTCGGCATTACGATGAAAAATTTATCCTTGGTGTTAATTACTTTGATGTCATGAAGTGCCAACTGATTATCGAAGGTGACAGAAACGACGGCTTTCATCGGACCGTCGTCATTGAATGTTTTGCGAATCTTAACGTCCGTGATCTGCATGGCATACCTCCATATAAAGTTGCATTATTATTAACGCATAATAATATTATATTTGTTGATTATGTCTATATTTATAATGAAATTGATATGTTGTTTTAACTGTTTTTAAACTTTTTGTCAATAAACATACATATCGTTAACCTTTTGCCACCGAAAGGAAAAATGCTATGAACATAAGAAAAATAGCTGCTATTATGATGGGCTCGAAAAGGATACACTTTGTCGGTATAGGCGGAATAAGTATGTCATCGCTTGCTGCAATAACAAGAACTAAGGGCTATACGGTCACGGGAAGTGACAGAGTAAAAAGCGCGATGACCGAGCGCCTCGAGAAGCTTGGGATCACAGTTTACTATTCCCACAGCGAGGACAACGTGCTTGACTCGGACGTTATCGTTTATACCGCTGCCGTCCATCCCGACAACCCCGAGCTGAAAAAAGGAAGTGAGAGGGGTATCCCGCTTATAACGAGAGGAGAATATCTCGGTTGGCTTATGAGTGAATATAAGTGCCGAATCGGTGTCAGCGGCACTCACGGCAAAAGCACTGTTACCTCGATGCTTACCGAAATCTACCTTGCCGGTAAATTTGATCCTACCGTTGTCAGCGGTGCTGAGCTTTCTTCTATCGGCGGTGCTTTTCACCTTGGGGCAGAGAATTACTTTATCTTCGAGGCGTGTGAATATTGTGATTCCTTCCTTTCGTTCTGTCCGACAACTGCCGTTGTGACCAATCTTGAATACGATCACGCCGATTATTTCAAAACCATGGATCAGCTCCGCGCATCGTTTCGACAGTACGTCGGCTACGGCGATATTGCAGTCCTTAATGCCGACGATGATGAGGCGATTGCGCTCTCTGACGGTTATAACGGAAAAACGGTTTCTTTTTCCGCTTTCGGAAAGGGAGATTATAATGCTGAAAATATAGTTTACAACTGCGGTTGCGCTTCCTTTGAGCTTAATTATCACGGTGAAAGGCTTGGCCATATCGTGCTTACCGTTCCGGGCGTTCATAACGTGTATAACGCTCTTGCTGCCGCCGCTTCTGCTTTGACAAACGGCGCAAGCTTTGAAGCCGTCAAAGCCGGTCTATACGCATTCGGCGGTGCAAGGCGCCGATTTGAATACAAAGGCAAGACTGAGAAGGGTGCAGAGGTCTATATTGACTACGCTCACCATCCGTCTGAGATCAAGGTAACACTTAATGCTGCTAAGACCTTCGGAAAGCGTGTTGTGACCGTCTTTCAGCCGCATACCTATTCCCGTACCGCGAGCTTGTTTGACGATTTTACTACATCATTCTGCGATTCCGATATAACGCTTTTTGCCGACATTTACGCCGCGCGTGAGACCGATAATCTCGGCGTTTCCTCAGAGCTTCTTGCGAGCAAAACGCCGAAAGGAATCTGCCTTAACACCTTTGAAAATATTGCGGAATACCTGAAAAACAACTGCGGTGAAAACGATATTATTATGATTCTCGGCGCAGGTGACGTTATAAAAATTGCAGATCTGATAATTCACATGTGAAAGTTCACAAAACTTAACATCCCTCTGAAGCAAAAATGATGCTTTGGGGGGACTTTTTTTGCTTTAATTGGGATTTTGCGGTTGACATGTGTTAAAAAATGTGATATAATTACAAATGAATGTGAATTTTAACATTAAGGAGACAAAAATGAGCTTGGCAAGAAGAAGTGCGATTCATCAGCTATTCCAAAGCAAGCCCTTTATCACACTCCACGAGCTGGAGGAGATGTTCCCCGAGGTCTCGAGCATGACCCTGCGCCGAGATATTGAGTATTTTGAGCGCCAGGGCGAAGCGATCAAGGTCAGAGGCGGCGCGAGGTCCATGAAGTTTATTACTACTTCAATGGAGGATGCGTTCAGCCTTCGCCTTCATTCCAATTCCTACGCTAAGGAAAAGATAGCGACTGAGGCGCTTCGCTTTGTCGAAACGGGAAGAAGTATATTCCTCGATTCGGGAACAACTGTGCTTCGACTCGCGGAGATCATTCCGAACAGCCGTCTTACGGTTACTACAACGGGACTTAACGTCGCTATCGAGCTCATGAAAAAGGATCAGCCGATAGTAAATATCGTCGGCGGTATGATAAACCGCGATAACGTGACCGTTTCGGGTAATCAGTCAGTGCAGTTTATCGAGAGCATCAACATTGACGTTGCGTTTATAGTTCCTTCGGGTGTCTCAGCGGATGACGGGCTTACCTGCGGTAACTATAACGATTGCGAGCTTAAAAAGCTCGTTATTGAAAAGGCGCGCAAGGTCGTCGTTCTTATGGACGCATCTAAGACCGATAAGAGCTTGCCTTACACCTTCAGTAATTTTTCCGACATTGACTGCATAATCTCCGACGGCGCCCTTCCGCCCGACGTAAGAGAAAAGGCACAGGCGGAAAATGTTGAAATCATTATTGCATAAAAAAATTTGAATTATATATTAGGAGGTCTATTATGGCACAGGTAGTAATTATGCCCCGTCAGGGACAGAGTGTCGAGAGCTGTGTTATCACCGAATGGAAGAAAAAGGTCGGTGATAAGGTAGAGGAAAAGGATGTTCTTTTCTCCTATGAGACCGATAAGTCGAGCTTCGATGAGCTTTCGACTGTTTCGGGTACGCTTCTCGCCGTTTTCCACGAGGAGGGTGACGACGTCGAATGTCTGCTCCCCGTATGCGTTATCGGTAACGAGGGCGAGGACATTTCCGCGCTTGTTCCCAAGAAGGAAGAGGCGGCAGCTCCTGCTCCCGAAGCACCCAAGGAAGAAGTTAAGACAGAAGAGAAGGCACCCGCTCCCGAGGCTGCCCCTACAGGCAGTGCGGTAAGCACTGAGGGAAAAATCAAGATTTCTCCCCGTGCGCGCCATCTTGCTGAAAGAACCGACGCTGATATTTCCCGTGCAGTTCCGACAGGACCTAACGGCAGAATTATCGAGCGCGACATCAACACCCTGCTTGACAAGGGTTGGACGAACGCAGACAAGCCGGTTGAAGAGGCTGTAGCTGCTCCCGCAGTGACGGCCGCTCCTGCTGTTGAGGAGTACACCGACGTTAAGCTCCCGAACATCCGCAAGGTCATCGCAAAGAGCATGCACGCATCTCTTTCGAATATGGCTCAGCTTACCCTTAACTCCTCGTTCGATGCGACCGCTATCATGGCGTTCCGCGCGCAGGTAAAGGACAACGCAGAGAAGCTCGGACTTAACAATATTACAATCAACGATATTGTCCTTTACGCAGTTTCGAGAACGATCCTTTCCTTCAAGGATCTCAACGCTCATTATCTTGATGATAAGGACGTAATGCGTTACTTCAATACCGTTAACCTCGGTATTGCTGTTGATACCGAAAGAGGACTTCTCGTTCCTACCGTATTCGGTGCAGAAAAGCTCTCGCTTAACGAGCTTTCTTCTGAGGCAAAGAGCGTTATCAAGGCGGCTCAGTCGGGCAGCATCGCTCCCGATAAGCTCAAGGGCGCATCGTTCACCGTAACCAATCTCGGTGCTATGGGAATCGAATCCTTTACTCCCGTAATCAATCCTCCTCAGACCGGTATACTCGGTGTTGATGCGGTGACTTACAGAGTTAAGGCTGACGGAAGCACCTATCCTGCTATGGGTCTTTCCCTTACCTTTGACCACCGTGCTCTTGACGGTGCTCCTGCTGCAAAGTTCCTGAAGGCACTTTGCGACAACCTTACGAATTTCAATCTTCTTCTTGCAAAATAAGGGGTGAAGAATATGTACGATCTGATAATTTTAGGCGGCGGCCCTGCCGGCTACAATGCGGCTGAAAGAGCTGCTCACGGCGGTCTTAAAACGCTTCTTATCGAGGGCAGAGCGCTCGGCGGTGTTTGTCTTAACGAGGGCTGTGTTCCTACAAAAACGCTTCTTTACTCCGCAAAGATATTCGACTACGCGAAGCATAGCGCCGAGTACGGCGTTAAGTTCGACGGTGCGTCGATCGACCATTCTGCCGTTATCGACAGAAAGGGAAGGGTAGTTAAGACTCTCGTCGGCGGAATCGGCGCTTCGATGAAGCGCGCAGGCGTAACCGTTGTAAACGCTTACGGAACCATCATGGGCAAGGATGCAAGCGGATTTACTGTTAAGGCAGGCGACGAGGAATATAAGGGCACGAAGCTCCTTATCTGTACCGGCTCGACTGCGGCTGTTCCTCCTATTCCCGGACTTCGTGAGGCGGTAGACAGCGGATTCGCTATGACAAACCGCGAAATACTCGATATGAAAAAGGTTCCCGAGAAGCTCGTCGTTATCGGCGGCGGTGTAATCGGACTTGAAATGGCTTCTTATTTCAACTCGATCGGTTCTAAGGTAACGGTCATTGAAATGCTTGACCACATCGCAGGTCCGACCGACAGCGAAATTTCGAAGATCCTTTATAAGAACTACGTCAAGAAGGGCGTTGAGTTCCTTCTCGGCGCGAAGGTCACCTCCGTTGGCAAGGACTGCGTAAACTACGAGCTTAACGGTAAGGAAGAATCGGCAAAAGCCGATGCGGTTCTTGTTTCTATCGGACGCCGCGCAATGACTCAGGGCATCGGACTTGAGAACATCGGCGTTCTTACCGAAAGAGGCGCGATCGTAACCAACGACAAGCTTGAAACGAACGTTTCGGGCGTTTGGGCGGCAGGCGACGTAAACGGCAAGAGCATGCTTGCTCACACGGCTTACCGCGAGGGCGAGGTCGCTGTAAACAATATGCTCGGAAAGCCCGACAGAATGAATTACAATTCCGTTCCCGCAGTTATCTACACCAACCCCGAGGTCGCATCGGTCGGAGAGACCACCGAGACCGTAAAGGCAAAGGGACTTGATGCCAAGGTCGAGAGCTTCACGCTCAAGTACAGCGGCAGATATATTGCCGAAAACGAAGGCGGAGACGGAATCGTCAAGCTCATTATCGACAAGGAACACCGTAAGGTCATCGGAGTTCACATGATCGGTAACTACGCGTCGGAAATTATCTACGGTGCGGCGCTTATGGTTGACCGTGAGATGAGAGTCGAGCAGGTGCAGAAGATAGTCTTCCCGCATCCGACAGTCGGCGAGGTCATCCGCGAAGCAATGTTTATGATTTAAGAAATTTTAATAATAAAAGGAGAACAAAACTATGCCTAAGAGTCAATATGTTGATCCCTCAAAAGCTTTTGAAAGCGGCTATATTCACTTTGAGGATATTCCCGTTTGTCAGTACAACAAGACCCTGACTGAGGAAAAGAAGATATACACAAAGGCGGACTTCCTCCGTATCTACCGCGATATGGCTATTATCCGCGAGTTCGAGACCATGCTGAACGAAGTAAAGGTCAAGAGTGAATACAACGGTGTTAAGTACAACAATCCCGGCCCTGCTCACCTTTCGATAGGTCAGGAAGCATCGGCTGTCGGTGAAGCTTACTGCCTCGACATCAACGACTTCTCGTTTGGCTCTCACCGTTCTCACGGCGAGATCCTTGCTAAGGGTCTTTCCTCTATCGAAAAGCTTACCGACGAAGAGCTTTACGCTATTATGAAGGAATTCCTTGACGGAACCGTTCTTAACGTTGTTGAAAAGCACATGAACGCAGGCGGAAACGTAAAGGAGCTTGCTATTAACTTCCTTCTTTACGGCGCACTTGCTGAGGTCTTCGCTCGTAAGACCGGCTTCAACCGCGGTCTCGGCGGATCCATGCACGCATTCTTCATTCCCTTCGGACTTATGCCTAACAACGCTATCGTTGGCGCGTCCGCTCCTATCGCACTTGGTGCGGCTCTCTATAAGAGATCGAACGGCAAGCCCGGTATCGTTATCTCTAACTGCGGCGACGGTGCAACCGGACGCGGTCCTGTTCTTGAATCTCTTAACTTTGCATCTATGGACCAGATCACGAAGCTCTGGGGTATGGACGGCAAGTATTCTGACGGCGGTATGCCTATCCTCTTCAACGTCTTCAACAACCATTACGGTATGGGCGGACAGACCAGAGGTGAGACGATGGGCTTTGATATGGTTGCCCGTCTCGGCGCCGGATTCAACCCGTCTCAGATGCACGCAGAGCGTGTAAACGGTTACGATCCGCTTGCAGTTATCGACGCTGTAACAAGAAAGAAGAAGCTCCTTCTCGAGGGCAAGGGACCTGCGCTTCTCGACGTAGTTACCTACCGCGTATCCGGTCACTCCCCCTCTGACTCCTCTACCTACCGTACTCAGGAAGAGATCGAGGCATGGAAGAATGCAGACCCGATCGTTGCGTTCAAGAACAAGCTCATCAAGGGCAAGATTGCAACCGAAAACGATTTCGCAGTAATCCACGAGCAGATCACCAACCGTATGACCGAGATCATGAAGCTCGCGATAAACGACGATATTTCGCCCCGTATGGACCTTAATAAAGAGCCCGATGCTATCGCATCCATCATGTTCTCCAACCAGAAGGTCGTTTCCATGGAACCCGAGCGTCAGGCAGAAATGCTCATGCCCAAGGAAGAGTGTCCTCGCGTTAAAGAGATCAAGGGCAAGGTTCGTACTGCTACCGACAAGGACGGCAAGCCCGTATCCAAGATGAAGATGTACAACGTCTGCGACGGTCTCTTCGAGCCGATCATCGACAAGTTCTACGACGATCCTACTCTCATTGCTTACGGTGAAGACAACCGTGACTGGGGCGGTGCGTTCGGCGTTTACAAGAAGATGACCGAGGCAGTTCCTTATCACCGCTTCTTCAACTCCCCCATTTCCGAGTCCGCTATCGTCGGCTCGGCAGTAGGCTACGCAATGTGCGGCGGCCGTGCTATCGTTGAGCTTATGTATGCTGACTTTATCGGTTGTGCAGGAGACGAAATATTCAACCAGATGGCTAAGTGGCAGGCAATGAGCGCGGGTATCCTTAAGATGCCTATCGTTCTCCGTGTTTCCGTCGGCTCTAAGTACGGCGCACAGCACAGCCAGGACTGGACTGCTATCACCTCTCACATCCCCGGACTTAAGGTCGTATTCCCTGTAACTCCTACCGACGCTAAGGGTCTTATGACCAGCGCTCTTGACGGCACTGACCCCGTTGTATTCTTCGAGTCTCAGAGAGTTTACGGCTTCGGCGAAGAGTTCGTTAAGGAAGGTGTGCCGGAAGGTAAGTTCGCTATCGAATTCGGCGAGCCCGATGTTAAGAGAGCAGGTAAAGACGTTACCATTCTTACCATCGGCGCTACCCTCTACCGCGCTATGAACGCTGCGAAGACTCTCGAAGAGAAGTACGGTGTTTCCGCTGAAATTATCGACGCACGTTCCCTCGTTCCCTTCAACTACGACAAGGTTATCGAGTCTGTTAAGAAGACCGGTAAGATAGTTATTGTGGGCGACGCTTGCGAGCGCGCTTCCATGATGAAGGATATGGCTGCGAACATTACGGAGTTCTGCTTCGATTACCTCGATGCCCCGCCTATTGCTCTCGGTTCGAGAAACTGGATCACTCCTGCGTTTGAGCTTGAGAAGTCCTTCTTCCCGTTCGAAGATGCGATAATCGACTGCATTCACGAAAAGCTTATTCCGCTCAGCGGTCACGTTCCGACTCAGAACTTCTCCGATATCGAGAAGGTAGAAAGAGCCAAGAAGGGTCTTTAAGATCAATAAAAATTCCCCCGAGAGGGGGAATTTTTATTTTAAGAACGGATAAAGAATAATTGGTGTTGAAATGAGAAGTAAAATATGGTAAAATGAAACAGATGTCGAATTGTCGGCTATTTCGGCGGATTATGTCCGACGTAAAAGAGGATTGAAGATGAAAAATCTCATAAAAACAATTGCGGCGTTGTTGCTTATTATCCCGATAACCGTTACGGCTTTTCCGTTTGTCACCGAGATATCTGCGGCAACGCTTGTTTATTCTAAGGAAAGCAATTCGGGTACTCGACACGTTGTTTGTACAACGCTTGAGGGAACCGGTGCGGACAAGTATTATATCGGAAGCTATACATATGATAATCTTAAAACGCTTTCTGCGACCGAGCTTTTTGATGAGCTTCGGGAGCTTATGACCGTCACGCACACGAAAACCTCGAGCTATGATGATTGCCGGAATATGGCGCCCAAGACTGATTGTGAAAATAATGACGGCAGAATAAATCTTATATATTCTTCAAAGTCTATAATCTATGATGCTAACCAAAGCGGAAAGGGATGGAACCGCGAATACGTTTGGCCAAAATCACTTGGCGCCGATACCACGAGCGGTGGCGGAGCGGATCTTCACCACATCAGAATATCAGATAACGGTATTAACAACAAAAGAAACAGTCTGAAATACGGCAACGTCGACGGCGGAACTGCCGCGACGGGCGGTTCTCTTGTCGGAAATACCTTTATAGGCGGATACTATGGAGACGGATTCTTTGAACCGCATGACAACGTCAAGGGAGACGTTGCCCGCATTTGTCTTTATATGTACGTTAGGTGGAATACAGCTTGGAAATGCACGAATATAGAAAAGGTTTTTGAAAGCGTTGACGTGCTTCTTGAATGGTGCGCACTCGATCCGGTTGATACTTGGGAAATGGGTCGAAACGAGGTCGTTTCCGCTTATCAGGGTAACAGAAACGTTTTTATTGATTATCCTGAGCTTGCGTGGTTAATGTTCAACCGCGATATACCCGATGAAATGGTAACTCCGTCGGGCGGCGCGGTATCAGGCGATCCCTCTTGTCCTCATACTGATACCGAGCTGAGAAATGCTTCTCCGGCAAACTGCGGATATGACGGCTACACGGGCGATACTCACTGCGTAAGCTGCGGTAAGAAAATCTCCTCAGGTACGCTTATAAGCGCGAGCGGAGATCACGAATATGGTACCTGGGAGACAAGCGAGACGCATCACGCAAGAGAATGTACTGTTTGTAAAAAGCAGAGCGAAAAGGAGAGCCATATCTATGACAATTCCTGCGATGCGGAATGTAATATATGTGAATACACGCGGCCTATAACTCACAGCTACGGTCCCGATCCCTCGCATGATGACAAGTACCACTGGTACGTTTGCTCCGTTTGCAACGTTTTGGGAACGAAGTCCGATCACGTCTATTATAACGCCTGCGATGAAACCTGTAATCATTGCAGTTACGTCAGAACAATTACTCATAGCTTCAGAAGTGAGTGGAGCGGCGATGAGAGCGGTCATTGGCATGCATGCTCTGTTTGCGGTATATATGACAAAAAATTAAGCCACCAATTTGCAAATGATGCAGATACGAAATGCGATATGTGCGGTTATAAGCGCAGCCCGATAACGGTGCCTTCAACAACGAAGCCCTCGCAAACGCGCCCTTCTACGACTGCTCAATCAACGGTGCCGGATATAACAACTCAAATACCATCTACCGGAGACGCCGAGCCGAAATACGTTGGGCAAAAAGATTCAGATATGAAGCTTATGATTATCTATATGCTTTCTGCGCTTTGCATATCGCTTATATTGGGTATTGCAGCCGTTACCGTGTTCAAAAAAAGAAGTCACTGAATAATCCCATATTAATGCGGAATCGTTTCTTGATTCTATTCTGTCTGTTGAATTGAAAATCTCGCACACGTTTTAGTGTGCGAGATTTTTTTACTTTATTATATCGTTATTGTGGGTCGTGCCGCCGCGGTTCAAACCGTCACGAAGGTTATCCTCGGCATTTCTGAGTCCGTTGTGAACGTCTCTGCCTGCGTTGTCAAGACCGTGGCGGATATCACGGGGGAGATTATAAATATCGTCTTCTATTCCGTTATGATATCTGCGCTCGTCTCTGTCGGTATCGCTTACGTCAGTAGTATTTTCATGGCGGTCACCGTGGTGTCCGAGATAACCGTCGTCGCCGCGGTCAATGTTACCGCCGCGCGTGCAGGATGCCATGCTGAGAACTACCGAGCAAAGCGCGATTGCTGTTATTATCTTTTTCATTTTTTCGCCTCTTATTTATTATTAAGGGAATAATGTCCCGTCGTTAGTATTGACGGACGAGCCGAAAAAATGCTTTGAAAAATTTGTTATTAAAACGCCGAGAAGAATGAGCTTATTAGTCTTTTCAGAACTTGTGAAAAGCTGATTTTTTCAACCGTTTCCGCTGCTCTTATCGGAACGCTTCCGATTATCTCACCGTTTGCCTTGAATACGATTTCTCCGATCTTGTCACCAGCCTTAATCGGTGCTTTGACCGATTTCGGAAGCACTGTCTCTGCTGTTACGCCCGAAGAAAAGACATCCTTGGGAAGAACCTTGCCGAAGCCTTCTCCAATTAGCGGCAACGAGCTTTTTACACCGTATAGGACGTCGATGCTTCCGATCTCGCCCTGCTCGTATTTATAGTAACGGTATGCGGAAAATCCGTAGTCGAGAAGTGCTTTTGCCGTTTCGTTTCGACTGTCGCGGTTCGGTGAACCCATTACTACGGCAATTAAGTGCATTCCGCCGCGCTCGGCGGTTGCGCTGATGCAGAAGCCCGCCTTTGAGGTCGAGCCGGTCTTAAGTCCTGTTGCGCCTTTGTAAAAGCGAATGAGGCGGTTTGTGTTCGTAAGACCGAACGCGCCGTTTCTGATGGTGTCCATCCATATTGTAGTATAATTAAATATGATAGGATGCTTAAGCAGCTCTGCTGACATAAGGGCAATATCGCGCGCGGTCGTCAGGTGATTTTGTACGCTGTCGTCAAGTCCCGTCGGGTTTTCAAATACCGTGTTCGTCATTCCGAGCTGGGAAGCGCGCTCATTCATCGCCTTGACGAATTCCTCAACGCTTCCGCTTATATGCTCGGCAAGGGCGGTCGACGCATCGTTTGCGCTGGCGACAATCACGCTTTTGAGTAGATCCTCGACGCTCATCACCTCGCCTGCCTTCAGATATACCTGCGAGCCTCCCATTTTCGATGCGCGTTCGCTTACCTGGACGTTGTCGGTAAGGGAAAGCGTGCCCTTGTCAAGCTCCTCCACGACGAGAAGAATCGTCATTATTTTGGTGACCGATGCGGGAGGCAGGCGCTGGTCTGCGTTATGCTCGTAGAGAATTTCGCCCGTCGACGCTTCCATAAGTATTACGCTTTTCGCTTCGCCGTAAAGCTCGGCTCCTTGGAATTTTATGGGGAGTATGGTGAGCAAAATTACGGCACAAATTATTACCGATATTAGCTTTTTCATTTTTCGCTCCTTTATGCTTTTTTGAAAGTGTATGAAAAAAGGGCAGAAAATATGAAGATCCGCCCGACAATATCGGGCGGATCGGTTACTTTATGTTTTAGTGCTGCTTGCCGCAAGCGGAGCAGTCGCCGTCGCATTCGTGGCCGTTTATCTCGACGACCTTGTCGATGCCGTTGCGCTTATAGTAGTCGTTTATTGCGGTCTTTACTGCCTCTTCTGCAAGAACTGAGCAGTGAAGCTTGACGGGGGGAAGTCCGTCGAGCGCCTCAACGACTGCCTTATTCGTGAGCGTGAGTGCTTCGTCGACGCTCTTGCCCTTGATAAGCTCAGTTGCCATCGAAGAGGTCGCGATAGCAGCGCCGCAGCCGAAGGTCTTGAACTTTACGTCAACTATGATGTTGTCCTCAATTTTGAGGTAGATCCTCATTATATCGCCGCAGGTCGCATTTCCGACCTCGCCGACAGCAGAGGGATTTTCTATTTCACCGACGTTTCGCGGATTTGCGAAATGGTCCATAACTTTTGCACTGTAATTCATATTATTCTATCCTTTTCAGTTGTTGTAGAGGGGGCTCATCTCGCGCAGGCGCGCAACGATGGGCGGGAGCTTTTCGAGAATGTAATCGACGTCCTCGTCGGTGTTTTCGTGCGAAAGAGTGAGACGGAGCGAGCCATGTGCCTTTTCGTGAGGGAGACCGATAGAGAGAAGAACGTGCGACGGCTCAAGCGATGCAGTCGAGCAGGCGGAGCCGGTAGATGCCGCGATTCCTGCCATGTCGAGGAGCAGTATCAAGCTTTCGCCCTCGATAAACTCAAACGCGACGTTGAGGTTTCCGGGAAGGCGGTGTTCCATCGAGCCGTTTATTCTCGTTGCGGGGATCTTCATTATCTCGTCAGCAAGTCGGTCGCGCATTTTCTTGATTCGCTCCATATCGGGGAGCTGCTCGATCGCTATCTCAAGAGCTTTAGATAGGCCGACGATGTAAGCGACGTTTTCAGTACCGCCGCGGCGGCGTCTTTCCTGACCTCCGCCGTCGATGAGGTTGTGTAGACGTGTTCCTGTCTTTACGTAAAGCGCGCCGATGCCCTTGGGTGCGTGAATCTTGTGTCCCGAGAGGGAGAGCATATCCACACCGAGGTCGTTTACGTCGATCGGAATGTTTCCGACCGCCTGTACTGCGTCGGTGAAGAAGGGAACCTTATGTGCGTGTGCGACCTCTGCAAGCTCCTTTATCGGGAGGATCGTTCCGATTTCGTTGTTCGCATACATCATAGCGACGAGGATCGTATCGGGACGGATCGCCTTTTCAAGCTGTTCGGGGGTTATAAGTCCCTCGCTGTCGACCTCGAGAAGAGTAACCTCAAAGCCGTCTTTTTTGAGCGCGTCGAGCGTGTGAAGCACTGCGTGGTGCTCGTAGACTGTAGAAATTATGTGTTTGCCCTTCGACATATTTGCGTGTGCGGCGCCCTTGATTGCCCAGTTATCGGACTCGGAGCCGCAGGACGTGAAGAATATTTCATTTGGCTTCGCACCGAGAAGCGACGCAATCTTTGCGCGTGCTTCGGCTATCGCCTCGGCACTTTTTCTGCCGAGCCCATACAAGCTCGACGGGTTTCCGTACTCGCTTCCGAAATAGGGAAGCATGGCGTTAAGTACCTCGGGCGAAACGCTTGTGGTCGCGGCGTTATCCGCGTAAACAAAACGTGACATATATTTATTTTATCCTTTCAAAAGGGGGGTGTTTCTTTATGCGAAAGGAGCGTTTTTCCTTTGCGTCTATATTGTATACCATTTTAGTGTACTTTGCAATAGATTTTTCAAAAAAATATGACGAAATCAGAAGCATTTAAGGAAATATTTTCGTTCTATTCATATATATTTGGCTTGTAGGTCAAAACTGCTTGCTTTTTATATGAAAGTATATGTGCGATTTCTTTGGCAAAGAAAAGGAAGATGCTTTTGGCATCTTCCTTCTTTGGACGGTATTTATCAGCTTTTACTGTATATTCTTTGCTCACTAAGGCAACCGCCTTCACAGCGTGAATCGTTAGACCTGCATGGATATTCGGTCAGTGCTTCGAGCTTTTCTCCGCAGTGGTCGCATTCTTTGAATGCACGATGGTAATAAAGACCGTCTTCGGTATTTTTATACGTTTCAAAATACGGAGGTGCGTAATATTTATGTTCAGAGTTCTCACCGATGCTCGGAAATTCTATCTTTACAGGTGGCATATAGTAGCCATAGTCAGTGTTCACTCCGAAATACGGGGCATTATCCTCAACAGATCCCGTTGTCGGTGGTGGATTTGTTCCTGTTGGGGTGTTGTTTCCGGAACGTGATCTCGAAAAGGGGTTTGTAAGTAAGCATACTGCAAGTGTTAAAAGGGCAATAAGAGCTGTTATAACTATGTAGAAAGCGGGTTTTTTATAGTTTAATACCGATTTTATTCTGCCTTTAACATTGACCTCGCCAAATGCAAGAGGACTTACCGAGAGAGCTTTTCTTACGTTACCTAACGACAGAAGAGCTTCGGAATAATCGGCGCGCTCCGATGACGTCATATACTTTATCACCTTTTCGTCGCACGCCATTTCGATATCCTTACACAGAAGAATGTAGGATAACCAAACAATCGGGTTAAACCAATGAAGCGAAAGAAGAACGAAGGCAATGGGCTTGACTACATTATCGCGGCGACTTATATGCGCGCGTTCGTGAAGAAGTACCGAGCGAACTTTGTCTTCATCCATATTTATCGGAAGATATATTTTAGGAGAAATCATTCCAAGAACGAACGGCGATGAGACCCTTTCGCTTTCAAAAACGTTATCTTTTATCAGTATTGCACTTGAAAGACGGCGCTTCAATCTTACGTAGCTAATGATTGCATACAGAATGAACAGAAATGCAACGCCGATCCATATATACGAAATAATATCTGTTGGAGTGACTTGTGCGGTACTAACGCCGTTAGGCGATTGGTAATGATTCCCAATGTATTCGTTTACAACTGAATCGAGAGTTTCGACTCCTGATTGAAAATGTGGAGCTTGCGCTTGATTTGACGGAGTAACGGTAACGGCGCTTGGTATAATACTGATCTTACTGCTCGGGAAAAAGGGAATGATCAATCGGATTCCGACGATGCCCCAAAGAATACATGATATAAATTTTGGGGATCTTTTGAAGATCAGCCGGAAGACGAGCACTGCCAATATCGCCCAGCTTGCAGCAATACTCATATTAAATATATTTGTGAATATCGTTGACATTATGAACCTCCTTTTTTCATATCCGAAATCATTTTCTGAAGCTCATCTATCTCCTTTTCACTTAGTTTCTTGCTTTTGCTGAATGCGGCAATGAATGCCGGAAGCGAACCTTCGAAGGTCTTTTCGATCATATCGCTGACCTCCGATATTTGTATCTCTTCCTTTGAAACTAATGAGGAGACTACAGTGTGTTCATTTTTTAAAACTCCGCGTTCGGACAATCGCTTAATTACCGTATAGGTTGTCGTTGGCTTCCATCCAAGTTGTTCACGGCAGAGCTTCACAAGCTCGGTGCTCTTTATCGGCTCGTGATCCCATAATATAAGACAGAATCGGTACTCGCTTTCAAATACTTTTGGCGTGTTCATAATACCCCTCCTATTCTAATGCATTAGAGCAATTATAGTCTAACACGTTAGAGCGATTTTGTCAATAGATTTTTTAAGAATTGGTAAAAAATTTATTTTTTCTTAAATTTCGAATATCCTATTGACTTTTTATACTGTGGTGTGTTATAATAGTCAAGCTTTGGGGGTATAGCTCAGCTGGTCAGAGTGTATGCTTGACATGCATAAGGTCGTTGGTTCGATCCCAATTGCCCCCACCAAAAAAGCCAAGTCGAATGACTTGGCTTTTTTTAATGATGTTTGCGAGCAGAACAAGTAACATCATTTCGCTTGCTGTTGATTATTTTTTTAAGGTGTGTTATAATACTATAAAGTGATTATAAGGAGCTTAAACTATGCTTAAATTTATCTGTTATCCAAAATGCACGACCTGTCAGAGAGCGAAGAAGTGGCTTGATGATAATGGCATTGAATACGATCTGCGCGACATAAAGCTTGATAAGCCGACGCTTGACGAGCTGACAGAGTGGTATAAGATAAGCGGTCTGCCGCTTAAAAAGTTTTTCAACACAAGCGGACTTCTTTACAAGTCGCTTGATCTAAAAAATAAGTTTCCCAATATGACCGAGGGCGAAATGCTTTCGATTATGTCTACTGACGGAATGCTCGTCAAGCGTCCGATACTTGTCGGAGATGATTTTGTGCTTGTGGGTTTTAAGGAAGAAAGCTGGAAAGAGAAGATATAAAGAAAAGGTAACGCTGATATTTGGCTATAGTAAAATCAGATATACGAGTTTTACAAGAATGGAGATTTCTTCAATGACGAATTGGCAAATGTTTCTCAATCTGCAAGAGCAAGTGAATCGAGGTCTGAACGGAGTGACACAGAAAGACGTGGACGATCTCAAGACGCAATTCGGCAAAATGCTGAACACGCACGACGAGTACACGGGACCTTTGAAGGCGGACTTGACAATGCCGCGCATACTCAAACGAGTGTGCGAGGACTATGATTTGACGACTAAATAAATACTCCCTTACCCCGAAATAAACGAGTAACTTTTGGAAGGTGTTTACGATGACGGACAACGAGAAGAAGCAACACGACGAGAATATGGAAATGCTGCTGAACAGCATCAAGGACAAGCTCCCCGATCCAGCTTTGGTGTCACGAGAAACGGCGAATCGGGAAAAGCGTCGAACGAAAAAGAAATTCGAAGAGATGAACTTCTTACAGAAGATGCTTCGAGAACTCGATCCGAAGAACACCGTTCCGCCCGAGGAAAGAGTGATTCACAAGCTCTTCGAGGAAGATTACGTAGAGTAAAATACTCTATCTCCCCCGAAACCGATTCCGAATACCTCACCGCCGTAGAAAACGGTGATATGGAAACCGCACAGAGAATGGTTGACGAAGCGGCGAATACGGCGGAAAACATCGCCAAGATGAGCGCTTCGGGAGAATATACCAATTCCATTGACAACGACAGAATTATCGATTATAATGAATTTGACGGTGCGCTCTCTCGCGAACAATGGGCAAATTTCTATAGCGAAACTGATCGCATCATTGAGAGCGACGAAATCCAAATCGGCGAAAACGTTTTCTTTGCTCCCAAGAGCAAACATGGCAGAGCGACCCTTATCATATATGACTTCGACCCTAACAGGAAAAATACAAGAAAAGTAATCGCGGCGTATCGCGACACAAGTGTTCTAAATAATATTATAGAAGGGATAAAACAAGAATATGAACAACAACGCGACAATGAGCGACTTGGCAACGAAATTGGTGAGAGACTTGAGAGAAAAGAATTACAGCAGTACAGCACTCGTACTCTCGATTATAGTGACGGAAACATTTCGAGAAGAGGACCGAAGGGGAGTGCTGGAAGATATTTTGGAGATACTCAAAATGTCGAAAGACGAAGTGGAGTTCAAGCACGCGATTTGGCAGATCGTGGAGGAGTCAAGAAGCGAGGCGTAAAGTACTCAATTTCCCCCGAAACCGATTTCGACTACCTCTCCGCCGTAGAGAACGGCGATATGGAAACAGCGCAGAGAATGGTTGACGAAGCGGCGAATACGGCGGAAAACATCGCCAAGATGAGCGCTTCGGGAGAATATGTCGATTCCATTCACAATGACAGGATAATCGATTATAATGAATTTGACGGTGCGCTCTCTCGCGAACAATGGGCGAATTTCTATAGCGAAACGGATCATATTATTGACAGCGGCGAAATCCAAAGCGGGGAAAACGTTTTTTTTGCTCCCAAGAGCAAACATGGCAGGGCGACGCTTGTCATATATGACTACGACCCTAATAGGAAAAATACAAGAAAAGTAATCGCGGCGTATCGCGACACAAGTATTATAAATGATGTTATAGAAGGGATCAAACAAGAATATGAACAACAACACGACAATGATAGACTTTTCCAAAGAGTTAGTGACGGGCTTGCGGGAGAGGAATTACAGCAGTACAGCACTCGTACTCTCGATTATAGTGGCGAGAACATTTCGAGAAGAGGACCGAAGGGGAGTGCTGGAAGATATTTTGGAGATACTCAAAATGTCGAAAGACGAAGTGGAGTTCAAGCACGCGATTTGGCAGATCGTGGAGGAGTCAAGAA